>RGAJ01000296.1 GCA_009920225.1 Paracoccaceae bacterium | reverse complement strand
AAAATGGCGGTTGGTTTCATGAAATTGATGAAAATGGAAAGCCGTGTGAAAAGCAATTCATTGGGCGTCCTGATATTTATCATTCCCTACAGGCGGATATTTTTCCATTGACCACGGCGGTATCGAACATTTTCGCTTCGCTGATGGACAAGTGAACGGATGTGCAATCGCGCAGCATCGTCAAATATGTAACGCTATGAGGCCGAGATGACCAAAGATCCTTTGTTGCAACCCTATCAGTTGAAACACCTTACGCTGCGCAATCGTATCATGACGACAAGCCATGAACCTGCCTATCCCGAAGATGGGATGCCCAAGGATCGTTACCGTGCCTATCACGAAGAACGCGCCAAGGGCGGGATTGCGTTGACGATGACAGCCGGATCTGCCGCCGTGTCCAAAGACAGCCCGCCCGCGTTCAACAACATTCTTGCCTACAAGGATGAAGTGGTTCCCTGGATCAAACGTATGACCGACGGCGTGCATGAACATGGCGCGGCAATCATGATCCAGTTGACACATCTGGGGCGGCGCACCGGATGGAACAAGGGCGATTGGTTGCCCTCTATCTCATCGTCGCGCCATCGCGAACCTGCGCATCGTGCCTTTCCCAAATTGATTGAAGATTGGGATATTGATCGGGTGATCGCCGATTTTGCCGATACCGCCGAACGCATGCAGGCGGGCGGCATGGACGGGATTGAATTGGAAATGTACGGCCATTTGATCGACCAGTTCATTTCGCCGCTGACCAATGATCTTGATGGGCCTTACGGTGGTGCGTCGATTGACACGCGTGCGGCCTTTCCCCTTGCGATCATTGATGCGGTGCGCAAACGTGTCGGACCAGATTTCATCGTGGGTGTCCGGTTTGCTGCAGACGAACAAAACCCTGCGGGGATCACTCCCGAAATGGGGATCGAAGTGTCAAAACGCTTTGCCGCGACGGGTCAGGTTGATTTCATCAATGTGATCCGTGGGCGCGTGCATACGGATCCTGCCCTGACTGACGTGATCCCAGTCCAAGGGATGAAAAGCGCGCCGCATCTGGATTTTGCGGGACGTGTGCGGGCCGAAACGGGCCTGCCCACATTCCACGCAGCGCGCATTCCCGATGTGGCCACCGCCCGTCACGCGGTGGCAACGAACCAACTGGACATGGTGGGCATGACCCGCGCCCATATGGCCGACCCTCATATCGTTCAAAAGATCATGGCAGGAAAAGAAGACGATATTCGCCCCTGTGTTGGCGCGACCTATTGTCTTGACCGCATTTACCAAGGCGGCGAGGCGCTGTGCATCCATAACCCTTCGACAGGGCGTGAATTGTCTGTGCCACATGTGATTGTCCCCGCCGATCGGCGCAAGAATGTGGTGATAGTGGGTGCTGGCCCTGCAGGGCTTGAGGCTGCGCGTGTTGCGGCCGAGCGTGGCCATGCTGTGACCGTTTTCGAAGCTGCGCCAGACGCAGGCGGTCAAATTCGATTGACGGCGCAAAACCCGCGCAGACGTGAAATGATCGGCATCATAGATTGGCGCATGTCGCAATGCGCGGCCCGCGATGTTGTGTTCCACTTTAACACATGGGCCGAGGCCGAGGATGTCACAGCCCTCAACCCCGATGTTGTGATCGTGGCCACCGGAGGGGTGCCGAACATGGAACTGCATGAAACAAAGGGCGATGTCGATCTGGCAGTCTCTGCATGGGATATTATTTCTGGTGATGCTGTCCCACGCGGCAATGTCCTGATTTATGACGAGGCGGGGGATCACCCCGCATTAATGGCCGCAGAAATCGCAGCTGATGCAGGGTGCTCGGTCGAAGTGATGACGCCTGATCGCACCTTTGCACCGGAAATCATGGGCATGAACCTTGTGCCGTATATGCGTGCGCTGCAATCCAAAGACGTCACATTCACGGTCACGCGACGGCTGTTGGGGATCAATCGTGCAGGAAACCGACTTGAGGCCCAAATTGGGACAGATTACAGCGATTTCGTCACCGTCAAAGATTACGACCAGATCATCGTCAATTACGGGACACGTCCGTTGGATGATTTATACTTTGACCTCAAACCACACAGCCGTAATCTAGGGGCTGTGGATTATGAGGCCTTTATTCAGGGCGAACCGCAGACACTTGTGTCAAACCCTGATGGGGCATTTGTTTTGTATCGGATTGGCGATGCGGTCAGCTCACGCAATACGCATGCAGCCATTTACGATGCGCTGCGCTTGATGCGCCAGATTTAAGGATAAGATATGATCGACAAGCTTGAGATGTTTATTGCCGTTGCCCGCGAAGAACATTTTGGCCGCGCTGCCGCAAGCTTGGGGATCACACAGCCCAGCCTTTCAAGCGGGATAAAACAGCTTGAGGATCAATTGGGCGTTCAGCTAATTTTTCGTGGGTCGCGATATGGTGGATTAACCCCCGAAGGTCAAACAGCCCTGTCATGGGCGCGGCGCATTGTTGGCGAAACCCGCCAGCTGAAAGAAGAAATGCGACAGACCCGCCACGGGCTATCTGGTCAACTGCGTATGGCGGTTATTCCCACAGCCTTGACATGGGCGTCGCGGGTCGCCACGCGGTTTAGTGCAAAGCACCCAAAAGTCAGGTTTAAAATTCAATCGCGTTCGTCGGCTGAAATTTTGAAGCTGCTCGACAATTTGGAAATTGATGTGGGTATTTCATATTTGGACAATGAACCGCTGGGTCGGGTCAGCACGGCGCCCCTGTATCAGGAAAACTATATGCTTGTCTGTGGCAAAGGATCTGAATTTGCGGCACGCGACCATGTGACTTGGGCCGATTTGCGGGATCAAAAGCTGTGTTTGCTGACCCAAGATATGCAAAACCGTCGGATCATCGACAGAAAC
>RGAJ01000295.1 GCA_009920225.1 Paracoccaceae bacterium | reverse complement strand
CAGGAACGCCCGTAAACGATTTGCCATCGCCTGTCTTTTTATCCCGCGTGACATTAAACCGCGCAAGCCGCAGGCAGGCTGCGGTTATATAGACAAGAACAAAGATCCATTCGACGCTGGTTTGACCGCGTAAAAAGAATTCATACACAATCAATCCAGGCGCCACGCCAAAGCACAAGAAATCGGACAAAGAATCCAATTCAGCACCGAAATCCGACGCGGCATTCAAGCGACGTGCCAACAGACCGTCCAGCCCATCAAACACCCCAGAGATCAAGATCAAGGTGACCGCGATTTCAAAGCGCCCTTCGATGGCAAACCGAATGGCGGTAATGCCCAAACACATCCCTGAAATCGTCGCCAAATTGGGCAGCAACATGTAAAACGGGATTCGTTCGCGTTGATTTTCGGGGTCTTTGGATCCGCTGGACATGGCCTACCTCGATTATGATCCTAAATCTGCGATCACTGTTTCACCTGCCACCATCGTTTGTCCAATGGAAACTTTGGAAACGGCACCTTCTGGCAAATAAATGTCCAAACGCGATCCAAAGCGGATCAGGCCAAACCGTTCCCCACGGCCTAGATAATCCCCTTCTTTCGACCAACATAGGATACGACGCGCAACCAATCCTGCGATTTGAACAACGCCGTATTCGCGGCCATCGTCCAGCGCGATGGTCAAACCATTGCGTTCGTTATCCTCGGACGCTTTGTCCAAAGACGCATTCAAGAACTTGCCCGGGCGGTAGGCGACTTTTTTAATTGTACCTGCGGTCGGGACACGGTTTACGTGGCAATTAAAAACCGACATGAACACCGAGATACGCATCATCGGCGCATCGCCCAAGCCAAGTTCGGCAGGGGGAATTGCGGGTTCAAGCAGCGATACAATACCATCTGCGGGCGATACCATTATCCCCGCATGTTCGGGCGTCACACGTTCAGGATCGCGAAAGAAATAATACACCCACACGGTCAAGCCGGCGCCGACCCACCCAAGGGGTTCCCAGACAATGAATAATATTGCCGTGATCACCGCCGCAATCGCCACAAATTTGCGACCCTCGGGGTGCATAGGCTTTACAAAAGTTGACATCATTGAAAGGCCCATGGCGTTTCCCTTTTTAGTATTGTGTCAAGATACGGCAGATCGAACCGCCGCATCCGAATGAGATTTCATTATAAGAGGACAGACGACAGCCCCAAGAAGATAACCGCAGATAGCAACGCAGCCGCAGGCACCGTTATCACCCAAGCTGCGATAATAGTCATAAAATGCGAACGACGCACCAGTTTGCGACGCGCGCGTTCTTCGGGCGCAACAGTTTTCGACGTCTTGCCCGATGACAGGTTCAGACGCTTGCGGCGCTCTGCGTGCCATTCACGAAAGAAACCAACACCAAACACCGCGCCGACCGCGATATGTGTCGAGCTGACGGGCAAACCCAACCAGCTTGCGATGATCACGGTGATTGCGGCGGATAACGCGACGCAATAGGCGCGCATCGGGTTGAGTTTGGTGATTTGACTGCCGACCATGCGAATAAGCTTTGGACCAAATAGGAACAAACCGAACGAAATACCGAATGCCCCGATCACCATGACCCAAAACGGAATTGCAACCTTGGCCGAAAACGCCCCAAATTCGGCCGCGTGGACAATGGCGGCCAAAGGGCCGACGGCGTTTGCCACATCATTCGCGCCATGGGCAAATGACAAAAGCGCGGCCGAGAAAATCAGCGGGATGCCAAACAGCGTTTTGACCGATTTATTGCGGTTTTCCAAACCTGCGGATTGCCGACGAATAATCGGCTTGGAAATGAAATAGGTGACGACACCGGACACAAGGCCAATAATCAAAGCGGTTTGAAGGTCAATTTTAAAGATTTTCTTCAAACCCTTCATCGCAAGATAGGCGCCGAATGCCCCGGCCATAATCGCGATGAGAATTGGTACCCACCTGCGGGCGTTCCCAATTTTGTCTTCGGTATAGGTTATCTTTGCTTTGATCAGGGCAAGAAAGCCCGCAGCAATGACGCCGCCCAAAAGCGGCGAGATGATCCAGCTTGCCGCGATTGTGCCCATTGTGCTCCAATTCACGGCGGCCAATCCTGCAGCTGCGATGCCTGCGCCCATCACACCACCCACGACCGAATGCGTTGTCGAAACAGGCGCGCCGATCCATGTGGCCAAGTTCACCCAGATCGCTGACGAAATCAGGGCGGCCATCATCGCCCAGATAAAGACATGGCTTTCTTCGATGCCAGCTGGGTCGATAATGCCCTTTGAAATAGTGGACACAACGTCGCCACCTGCCAACAAGGCGCCCGCGCTTTCAAATATGGCGGCAATGACCACCGCACCCGCCATGCTTAGCGCGTTCGCCCCTACGGCGGGGCCCATATTGTTGGCGACGTCATTCGCGCCAATGTTGATGGCCATGTATCCGCCAAAAATAGCGGCGGCAACAACGATGTAATTGGTATTTCCACCACCAAACAACAGCGCACCGCAGAGACCAGCAACGATCAAAAAGATCAGTGAAATCGCAGGTGCAATAAAAGGACGCGACACATAGGCGGTGGCGTATTCTAGTGTTGAGAGCCGACCAAGATCCTTATCGAGCGTCTTCCAGTTTGTTGAATTCGAATGAGACATTTCAAGCCTTGCGTTTACATTTGGCGTGGATTCTTTGCAGGGGTGTTACAAATGGGGGCCCAATTAAGCAAGGTCTATTTGGATGAGCGTTCAGAAAAACGCACCAATAGGGTGTCGATCAATGTGCCGATTTCGGGATGCTTCAAAAGCTTTTTAGCGCGTTTGGCATCAACCCATTTCCGTTTACGCTGACCTTTTTCAGGGAATTTTTTCGCAAGCTCATCGGTTTCAAACGCAAACGTATGCGCA
>RGAJ01000294.1 GCA_009920225.1 Paracoccaceae bacterium | reverse complement strand
AGGCCGCAGAAGGCGGCACCATCGGTTTGGTCGAACATGGCGATTTGATCGAAATCGACATTCCAAATCGGTCCATCAATTTGGCCGTTTCTGATGATGTCTTGGCCGAACGCCGCGCCAATCAAGGCGCAGCGGGTTGGACGCCATCCAAACCACGCAAGCGCAAGGTAACAACCGCGCTCAAGGCCTATGCAGCATTGACAACATCCGCCGCAAAAGGCGCGGTTCGCGTTGTGGAATAATTGAAATAACCAAACAAAAGAGCGCCACAGGGCGCCCTTTTTTAAGGCTTTGTCGATGCCGTCACATAATTCACCGACAAATCACGGTCTGACAGACGCCATTGCCATGTGATCGGGTTAAACACGAAACCCTTGCGATCAACGGGGGTAAGCCCCGCAGTTTCGATCAGCGAACACAACTCATCAGGTGTGATGAACTTTGACCATTCATGCGTGCCCTTGGGCAGCCAGCGCATGACGTATTCTGCCCCGATAATGGCCATGGCAAAGCTTTTGGGGTTGCGGTTGATTGTGGAGCAAATCATCAAGCCACCGCTTTTCAACAGCTGCTGACAGGCTGTCAGATACCCTTGTGGATCAGCGACGTGTTCAACGACCTCCATGTTCAGTACCACGTCGAACTGTTCGCCCGCCTCGGCCATTGCTTCGGCGGTGCCGTGGCGATAATCGATGTCCAAACCTGATTGCGTCGCATGTGCCATTGCAACGGGAATGTTCCGTTCTGCCGCATCAACGCCAACCACGGTTGCCCCCAGTCGCGCCATCGGTTCACACAATAATCCACCGCCGCAGCCGATATCCAAAATGCGCAATCCGTCAAACGGACGTTCAGTTCCCAAAGTGCGCCCGAACTCGGCCGCGATTTGTGTCGTTATATAATCCAACCGACATGGGTTGAGCATGTGCAGTGGTTTGAATTTCCCGTTCGGATCCCACCATTCGGCGGCCATCGCCTCGAATTTTGCGACCTCGGCGGGATCAACAGTAAACTGAGAGGCTTGCATTTCTATCTCCGTCTGGGTTTCATAGGGTAAATCACATATAGGGCAGATATGGACAAGTTTTTAGATCAAAAAAGCGCAGGACCGATTTTGTATCCGCCTCTTGACCCATTCGCACATCATATGATCGACATGGGCGATGGACATGAAATCTATGTCGAAGAATGCGGCACCGAGGGCGCGCGCCCCGTTGTTGTTCTGCACGGCGGTCCCGGTGCAGGGTGCAGCCCCTATATGCGGCGCTTTTTCGATCCGACCAAATACCACATCATTCTTTTTGATCAACGCGGCTGTGGGCGGTCAAAACCGACTGCAAGCGTTCAAAACAACACAACCCACCATCTGATCCGCGATATCGAACATATCCGGACCCGCTTTGGCATTGAACGGTGGGCTGTCTTTGGTGGCAGTTGGGGCGCGACGCTTGCGCTGTTATACGCCCAAGCCCACGCTGAGGCCGTCACGCACCTGATCCTGCGCGGGACCTTTACAATGACCAAAGCTGAATTGGATTGGTTTTATGGCGGGGGTGCAGGTAAATTTTGGCCCGATCTTTGGACAAAATTTGAATCGGCCATCCCCGTTGGGGAACGTGGCGATCTGATCGATGCCTATCATAAACGGTTGTTTTCTGGTGATCTGCGCACCGAGATGAACTTTGGCAAGCTGTGGTCAGATTGGGAAAATGCGCTTGCCTCGTTCCGCGCAAATGGAAACGGGGGCTACGCACCCATGGACTATGCCCGTACCTTTGCGCGTATCGAAAACCATTATTTTATCAACAAAGGGTTCTTGGACCGCGATGAACAAATCTTTGATGATATGGACAAGATTTCCCACATTCCGGGCTATATTGTGCAAGGTCGGTATGATGTGATCTGTCCACCGTCAACAGCGTATCGTTTGGCCAAGGCATGGCCAAATTGCGATTTGCGAATCGTACCCTTTGCGGGTCACGCGATGTCGGAACCGGGAATTTCGGAACAACTTCTTACTATTACAAACACAATCGCGCGGCAGCCATTGGCATAGGGTCAACCGATCTTGAACACCTTGTCGCGCGACGTGGTCCCGCGGATCAGGGTAAGATCCGATTTCGCGATGCCCAGCGCTTTGGCAAGCATCTTTTGCACATCCGCCGTGGCCTTGCCGCTTTCAGGAACTGTGGTGACATAAATACAGATGACCCCATCGCGCATCACGATGTCATTTCGCGACGCCTTTGGTGTCACACGAACCGCAATTTCCGCCCCAGACACAGCCAAATGATTTAATGCGTTTTTCAACATAGGCTGTCTGTTGCATGGAATATCCGCAATCTCAAGCGGTTGACTTGCAATTCACAACAAGGCTACCGACATATCAAACAGAATAAACAAAGGTACATTATGCCCACAGCGAATAAAGAGGCGTTGGATTTTCTTTTGTCCCGCCGATCCCGTCCCGCCAAAACACTTGGCCTGCCCATCCCGAACCGTGATGAGGTTGAACGCATTCTCACCGCCGCCGCCCGCACGCCCGATCATGGCAAATTGGAACCATGGCGGTTTATCGTCATGGGCAAAGATAAACTGACCAGCCTGATCCCGCTTGTGGACGAACGTGCCGCCGCGTTGGGACATGACGCCGAAAAAACCCAAAAAGGCAAGAATCAGTTCATCGATGGACAATTGGCAATCGCTGTCATCGAAGTACAAAAGCCATCTGACAAAATTCCCGCCATTGAACAAACCTATTCCGCAGGTGCGGTGTGTTTGGCCCTGTTGAACGCGGCACTTGCATCGGGTTGGGGTGCAAATTGGTTGTCGGGTTGGCCATCCCACGATCGTGGATTTGTGGAACAAGGGTTGGGCCTGTCCGACACGGAACGTGTTGCGGGCATCATTTATTTGGGCACA
>RGAJ01000293.1 GCA_009920225.1 Paracoccaceae bacterium | reverse complement strand
CATTGATGACAGGCTACACCGGCAATGAAAAAGAAGAAGCAGGCGTCACGTTGTACGAAAACACTGCCTTCCCAGGCGGCTGGATTTCAATGGCACCTCCTTTGGCAGGTGAAGACGTTGACTTCGACGATGGTCATTCCAACGAATTGCACCACGAAGCCCAAGACGTTGCTGCGTTCCTGATGTGGGCAGCTGAGCCCAAAATGATGGCACGTCAACATGCAGGCTTTATCGGCGTGTTGTTCTTGGTCATCTTGTCAAGCTTGCTTTACCTGACAAATAAACGCATTTGGGCGCCGATCAAAAAGTCAGCTAAGTCTGCCTAAGACGCGACCAAAATAAACTTTAGAAACCCCTGCAATTTGCGGGGGTTTTTTGTTTTTAGATTGCATAGTTGGCGAAATTCAATTTCTGTTCGAATTGCGGTTCAAGAGGTAGGGATATCATGGACAAAGTAACACCACTGCAACGGTTCGACATGACGCATGATGATGTGAATATACTGATGACGTCGTTTTATGCATCAATCCGGGCACATTCCATTCTTGGGCCAATTTTCGAAACAGCGATCACGAAATCCGGTGAGACGTGGCACACGCACGAGGCCAAGATTGCATCGTTTTGGCGCAATGCGATCCTGATGGATCGCAATTATCAAGGAAACCCGATGCGGGTTCACATGATGAATCAGGACATCATGCCTGAACATTTTCCAATCTGGCTTGATCTGTTTGAAGAGGCTGCGCAGCAGGTTTTATCGGCAGATAAGGCGACAAACATAAGCGCGCTGGCACGTCGCATTGGCGCTGGGCTCACCTTTGGGGTTGCAAACCATCATGTGGCGCCAAATGGTCCACCTGTTTTGAGATGATGGAATTCTTCGTTCCCTCGGCGCTGAGCGTGCTTGATGTGGCTATCCTGACTGTGGTCAGCTTTGCGGGATCGTTCATCACGATGGCGCTTGGCATCGGGGGCGGTGCTTTGCTCTTGGCTGTGATGGCGTCCATCATGCCCGCCGCCGCATTGATTCCGGTGCATGGGGTGATCCAGTTGGGATCAAACGCATTTCGAAGCGTGACGCTGATGTCTTATGTTTCGTGGAAACCTGTAGGGTGGTTTGTCTTTGGTACTGTGATTGGTGTTGCTATTGGTGGGATGATCGCAATTCAATTACCCGCAGCCATTGTTCAAATCTGTGTGGGCGTGTTTGTGATATGGAATGTCCTCTCGCAGCCGCCAAAGTGGCTATCGACGGCACCGATGATCATCGGGGTGATATCCAGCTTTTTGACCATGTTCTTTGGCGCGACAGGGACGTTTGTTGCCAATTTCACGAAATCGCTGACCTTGCCCCGCCATCAACACGTGGCAACCCATGGCATGTTAATGAGCGCTCAGCACTTTTTCAAAGTGGCCGCATTCACCGCATTAGGATTTTCGTTTTCGCGGTGGGTTGGGTTTCTGGCCCTTATGATCATCGCAGGGTTTGTCGGTACTCTTGTCGGCAAGCTGGTATTGAACAAAATGACCGATCACGGATTCAAGCGTGCGCTCGATATTGTGCTGATCCTCATTTCCATCCGCTTGATCATATCAGGTGGTCTTGCCTTAATGTAAAAAGGGCGGGGAAATCCCCGCCCTTTTGATCTTATCCGATGATCGCGTTCAATGTCGCGCTTGGGCGCATGACGGCGGCGACTTTGGCGCGGTCTGCATGGTAATATCCGCCCAAGTCAGCGGGCTTGCCTTGGACGGCTGCGATTTCTGCGATGATCTTGTCTTCGTTTGCGGCCAATTGTTCTGCAATCGGTGCAAAATGTGCGGCCAATTCGGCGTCTTCAGATTGCGTTGCCAAGGCTTGGGCCCAATACATCGCAAAATAGAAGTGGCTATCGCGGTTATCGGGCTGGCCCACTTTGCGCTCAGGCGATTTGTTGTTGTCCAAGATACCTTGGGTCGCGGCATCAACCGCTTTGGCCAGAACGCCGGCCTTTTTGTTGCCTTTGGAATTCGCCAAGAATGCAAAGCTTTCGCCCAAGGCACAGAATTCGCCCAAACTATCCCAGCGCAGGTGGTTTTCTTCGACCAACTGCTGAACGTGTTTTGGGGCCGACCCGCCGGCACCGGTTTCAAACAACCCACCGCCCTGCATCAATTTCACGATTGATAGCATTTTCGCAGAAGTGCCCAGTTCCAAGATGGGGAACAGGTCAGTCAGATAATCGCGTAGAACGTTGCCTGTGATTGCAATGCTGTCTTCACCCTTGCGGATGGTTTCCAACGTCAGGCGTGTCGCTTCGCGAGGGGCCAAGATTTGGAATTTGTCTGCAACACCTTCGGCCGCCAGAATATCGTTCACATATGTGATCAATTGTGCGTCATGGGCGCGGTTTGCATCCAGCCAAAAGATTGCTTGGCTGCCTGTCAACGCTTGGCGTTCAATGCCGAGCTTGACCCAATCGATGATCGGCGCTTTGCGGGCGCTGGATGATCGCCAAATATCGCCCGCTTCGACCGCTTGTTCGAACAAGACATCCCCATTTGCAGCGATATAGCGTACCTTGCCGTTTGTCTTCATTTCAAAGGTTGTTGGGTGTGATCCGTATTCTTCTGCCTTTTGCGCCATCAGGCCAACGTTTGCCACGGCACCCGAAGTCGTTGGATCCAATGCGCCTGTTTCTTTGAAATACTTGATCGTTTCATCATATACGGGGGCATAGCAGTTATCAGGGATCACACATTTTGTGTCGCCTTCTTTACCGTCTGGTCCCCATCCCTTGCCGCCCGCGCGAATGACGGCTGGCATGGATGCATCGATGATCACGTCGGACGGCACATGCAGGTTCGTGATACCACGGTTGCTGTCCACCATGTACATTGCAGGGCCCTCTGCCATTTCCGCGTGGAAATCGGCCAAAATTTCGGGTTTGTCCGCGAT
>RGAJ01000292.1 GCA_009920225.1 Paracoccaceae bacterium | reverse complement strand
CATGTCGAATTCTTCAAAGCTGCCTTCGTCAAGCAACAGATCAATGCGTTCGCGTGCGGTCAGTTTTCCTTTGGAATGCTGCGCGTCAATCCGTGTTTGACCGCCCCCCAAACGGGCAACTTCGCGGCGGCCCTCTAATTCTTGAAGAATATCTTTCATGACAACCCTCTTTCGTTCATTTGCGCCTATGTACACTGTGATGCTGCGCTCGCAAAGTAAAATTGCGCAAATTTGCAAACTCCTGCAAAATAATTTTTGCAAATTTGCAAAGTCTGTAAACTATCAATTATTTCCCTAGACACCAGCGGCTTTGAGGCGTAGCAAATCCGCATGACACAGTTCGCAAACGCGCGGTATTTGGACCGCACAACACAACCCCACATCGCAACCTTGATCATGTTGGCCAGCATCAGCGCCATTTCCATGAACATGTTTTTACCAAGCCTGCCCGAGATGGCCACGCATTTCGGCACCTCAACGGCGACCATGGGTTTGGCGGTGGGCGTCTATTTGGGATCAAGCGCGGTTGTACAGGTGATTGCAGGCCCTGTGTCGGATTATTTTGGCCGACGCCCTGTGATCCTTGGGTCGTTGTTGTTGTTTACCATCGTCACCTTTGCCATCAATTTTGCGCCGAACCTTACCGTCTTTTTCATTCTGCGTGCGGCCCAAGCAATTGCGGCGACCACGATGATCCTGTCGCGCGCCATTGTGCGTGACACCACATCAACGGAACAATCTGGATCGCGCATCGCCTATGTCACAATGGGCATGAGCATCGCACCGATGATCAGCCCCGCGGTGGGTGGTTATGTGCAGCTGCATTTCGGGTGGCAGGGAAACTTCTGGATCCTTGGGGCGATTGGGGCGATTTGCTTGGTTATTGATTACTTTGACCAAGGCGAGACAGCGCCGAAATCTGGCGGCAACCTCTTGGGTCAGTTCAAACAATATCCGCAGCTTTTGAAATCCCAACGGTTTTGGGGATATTGTCTTGCCTCTGCATTTGGGTCCGGCGCTTTTTTTGCGTATATCGGTGGCGCACCATTTGTCGGATCGGTGGTCTATGGCCTTGCGCCCGATACGCTGGGCATCTATTTCGGTGCCCCTGCTTTGGGATATTTTGTCGGCAACTTTTTATCGGGCCGCTATTCGGTCAAGGTTGGCAGTGATCGCATGGTCGTATTGGGCCTGATTGTGTCGATGATCGGATTGTCGATACCTGCAGCCCTGTCATGGGCTGGACAGGCAAGCGCGCTGACCTTCTTTGGCTTTATGTCCTTTGTCGGGCTTGGCAATGGGATGACAATCCCGAACGCAACGGCGGGGATGTTGTCAATCTTTCCGCGCCTTGCGGGTACCGCATCTGGCTTGGGCAGCGCGATTATGATTGGCGGTGGCGCAGCGCTTTCTGCGGTTGCCGGAATTATTTTGAACACGGCCACCACTGATTTCCCGCTGATCATCTTGATGTTGGCATCGGTGATCTTGGGGCTGGTGTGCATTACGTATGTGCTCTTGCGCAAACGCACCCTTAAAACGCACTAGACGGCACGCCCATAATTTGCAAACTTTGCAAACAAGATCTGCAAATCATGCAAAGGGGCAAGAATGGCGGCCAAGAAATTATATGCGGGTGCGAAACTGCGCGATATGCGGCAACGTCTGACCCTGACGCAAAAGGATTTCGCATCAAAATTGGGCGTGTCCCTGCCCTATCTGAACCAGATGGAAAACAACAACCGCCCCTTGTCCAGTTCGGTTGTATTGGCCTTGGCCCAAGAATTCGGGTTCGACATCACAGAATTATCGTCGGGCGACAGCGAACGTCTGGTGTCCGACATGCGCGAAGCCTTGGCAGATCCCGTTTTTGCCGATACCGCGCCACCGCAGTCCGATATCCGATTTACCGCATCAAACGCCCCCACCATGGCAAGGGCATTTTTGGAGCTGCATCGGGCCTATCGCCAAACCCAAGAACGCCTTGCATCGCTTGACGAAGCCTTGGGGCGCGATGATGCCCGCCTGCAACCAAGCCCGTGGGAAGAGGTGCGGGATTTCTTTCATTATTGCGACAACTATATCGATGCAGTGGATCGCGCCGCAGAGATTTTCACCAAAGGCCGCACAGGTCCACAGTCTGTTATAAGCAAAGCGGAAAACACCCTGCGCGCCCAAGGCGTCAAAATCATCTATGGCGATCAAATCCCGATGCGCCATTTTGATGCCGAAACCAATACGCTGCACCTGTCAAATCGGGCAAATCCCGAAACGAACAGCTTTCAGTTGCTGCTACAATACGCGCTCTTGAACCAAGAAAAGCTCTTGGAGGCCACATTGGATTTTGCGCGCTTCCAATCCCCCCAAGCACGCGCGATTGCAAAAATCGGGTTGGCCAATTATTTCGCGGGCGCGGCCATGATGCCGTACGAGGAATTTTTGACCGCCGCCACTGCGGAACGCCACGATCTTGAACGACTGGCCACTTTGTTTGGTGCATCCATCGAACAGGTTGCGCATCGTCTGTCCACGCTGCAACGTCCTGGTCGCAAGGGGATACCGTTCTTTTTCGTGCGCGTTGATCAGGCGGGCACAATCACCAAACGCCATTCTGCCACACGGTTGCAATTCGCACGGTTTGGCGGGGCTTGCCCCTTGTGGAATGTGCACCGCGCCTTTGAAACGCCGGGGCAATTCCTGCGTCAATTGGCAGAAACGCCAGATGGGGTGCGCTATATCTCGCTCGCGCGGGATATTACGAAATCGGGTGGATCATATCACGCGCCGGTGCGTCGGTTCGCCATCGCCTTGGGGTGCGAGGTCAAGCATGCAGATGCCTTGATCTATGCCGATACGCTTGAGCTGAACAAACCCGAGGCCTTTGAACCCATCGGCATTTCCTGTCGGATTTGCGAACGCCGAACCTGCCACCAGCGGTC
>RGAJ01000291.1 GCA_009920225.1 Paracoccaceae bacterium | reverse complement strand
CACCCTTTGCGCGCCCACGCGCAAAGGGGTCCACTAAAGAGGCGCTTATGATTGATCTGTCTGTTCCCAATCGTTCTTTGGCTTGGAACTATGTGTCATTCGTGATCATTGCGGCTACTGCTATCGTGGCTTCAATCGTTCTCTTTTCGTTTCTTGTAGCGTCAAATGAGCCTGCAGGACTTAACTTACTCTGATCTAAGTTATGCTGCCCACCCCCTCTTGAAAGGTCACGCCATGCGATCCGTATTTAGTTTGATTTTGCTTGTCGGTATCATTCTGGCAGGCGTCGGCGTGTATGTTGTGCAAAATTATGTGAGCGGATACCAAGCCGCCTACAATCGCGCTGTCGAAATTGCCAACACCCGCACCGAAGTAAAAGTTGTCGATGTTTTTGTCGCCAACCGTGATCTTCGCTTTGGCGAAGAAATCAAACCCGAAGATGTCCGAATGATCAAATGGCCCGCAGAAGCGTTGCCAGAGGGTGTGTTCACATCGGAAAACCCAATGTATAAAGAAGGCGACAAGCCACGCGTCGCGCTACGTGCCATTGACACGAACGAGGCGATTTTGCTGGCAAAAGTCACTGAGCCTGGCGCAACTGCTGGCCTTATCTCGCAGATCGAGCCTGGAATGCGCGGATTTGCCATTCGTGTCGATCCTATCACGGGCGTTGCTGGGTTCTTGCGCCCCCATGATCGCGTCGATATTTTTTGGACTGCAACCCCTTCCGTCACAGAGAATAATGAAAAAGTCTTCTCCATCACGCGCCAAATTGAAAGTGGTGTGAAAATCATCGCAGTCGATCAAAACTATAGCGTTGATGACGCGGACAAACCGCAGTTGGCCAGCACGATTGTTGTGGCGGTCACTACTGAGCAAGCCGCATCTTTGACGCTTGCGCAAGCACAAGGACAACTGTCGATGACCTTGATTGGTGTGGACGAGACTGACAGCATGAATGCCGAAATGGTAGAAGTCAGCCAGCATCGCCTTTTGGGCATTTCGCGGGACGAAGCTGAAAGCGCTGTCTGTCATATCAAGTCGCGCCGTGGTGCCGACGTTGTAATGACAGAGATCCCGTGCACAAACTAAGATCCTAAATGAAACACTGTTTAAAAGGCGCAAGTTCTGCGCCTTTTTGATTAACTTTCGATAAGTAAGTTATCCATTAAATCCAGCATCACCTCCATTTGTCTTGCAAAACGATACAATTTTCGTCACAGTGATAATTAATACGGGCGTTAGACCCAATTCTGAGGCGTGATCGAACAAGGGCAGGTCACTTGACAATGAAAAATTTCTTACGGGCCGCTGTTATCGGTTTTTTTGTTATGGGCTCGTTCGCCCCTCAATTTGCGTATGCTGAAACCCTTCGGATTGTGAAAAACGGCGGGACAACCGACCTGAACGTGTCGATGAACCGCGCGGTTGTTGTCGAAAGCGACAAAGCGTTTGCAGAATTGAGCATTGCAAATCCAAATATCGCGGATTTTTCAACGCTTTCTGATCGTACCATTTATGTTCTTGGAAAAACTCCGGGAACCACGACATTGACGCTTTTGGATGCGCAGGGCCAATTGATTTCCAATGTCGAAGTCAAAGTGACCGCAGATATCAGCGAATTCAAAGAGCGTTTGCGCCAAATTTTACCCAACGAGAAAATCGAAGTCCGTACCGCCAATGACGGGATCGTTTTATCTGGCAGCGTGAGCAGCGGTCGCGCCGTCGATCAAGCCATCGAATTAGCGGGCCGTTATGCGGGTGATAAGGTGTCAAACCTGATGACGGTTGGTGGCGTTCAACAGGTGATGTTGAAAGTGCGCTTTGCCGAAATGCAGCGTTCGATTGCAAAATCACTTTCCTCTTCTGTCGCATTGCAGGGCAATGTGATGAACAACAATCTTGGCGTTGCTGCAGGGTCAGGCCTAGGGACAACTACGTCAAATCAGTCCACAATGCTCAGCGGCAATTCCCCCGGATCGCAGGGTGGAAATGGTACCGCTTTGCTTGGGTTTAACGCAGGCGCATTGCAAGTATCCGTTCTTTTGGAAGCCCTTGAAACCAAAGGATATGTGCGCACGTTGGCCGAACCCAACTTGACAACGCTGTCTGGCAGACCTGCGTCGTTTTTGGCAGGGGGTGAATATCCTGTGCCTGTTGTCACAGACGGCACAGTCGCGGTTCAATTCAAACCAGTCGGCGTCAGCCTGGATTTCACACCAATTGTGTTGAGTGACAATACAATTAACTTGCAGCTCAAGGCCGAAGTTTCCTCAATCGATTCAAGTGCCGCTGTGACAGTCGGCGGGACAACAATAACAGGGACAAAAACGCGCCGCACAGAAAACACTGTGGAACTGCGCGACGGCGAAAGTTTCGCAATCGCCGGTCTATTACAAGATGACTTTCGCGATCTGAGCGGACAAGTGCCATGGCTGGGCGACATCCCTGTTTTGGGCGCGTTGTTCCGCAGCGCGGATTATTCGCGCAACCAATCTGAACTGGTCATTATTATCACTGCGCATTTGGTGACGCCTGCAAAATCGTCGTCCTTTGCATTGCCGACGGACCGCATCGTTCCGCCCACGGAAAAAGATTTGTTTCTATTTGGCAAAACATCGCGCGCTGCACCGAATTCTGCCGCGGGCGAAGTCGCGCGCCAAGATTTCAACAGCGCCTATGGCTACGTATTGGATTGAAAATGACCGGGATGCGTCACACTTTCTTATGCTTGGCGATTGCACTACCGATTTTGTCGGCGTGTGGTGGCTCTGATCCGTTATATAATCAATTCAACTCGGAAGCGGATTCCGTGATCGGAAAAGCCGGTTATGCAACCTCGCACAACACGCGCGTCATGACCGAAGCGGATTATTTTGGACATGAATTGGGCGTTCGATTTGCAAACGACGTTGAAACGACAATCAACTTTGCCTTCAACAGTGCCGAATTGGACGCAACCGCCCAAGA
>RGAJ01000030.1 GCA_009920225.1 Paracoccaceae bacterium | reverse complement strand
GCTTTGGCAGGCTGGTCATATGTGTGCCGATCGCCTCGCCTGCGGCGGGGTTGTGTCCACCGTCCAGCCAAATTTCGGCCTGTGGTGCGGCATCAATAATCGGCCCCTTGGCCAATCGCTGCATACGTGCGGACCATTGTGCGCGTGTCACCGCAGCCTCGCAGGCATCGCCATCAAACCCCATATGGCGCAGGGCGGCAATCGCGGCACCTGCGTTTTGGTATTGATGTTCGCCCAACAGGTTCGGCAACGGCAGATCCAATAATCCACGTTCGTCCTGATACACCAAACGATCGCGTTCGCGCGAAATGTGCCAGTTTTGACCATAGGCCAAGATGGGGGCACCCAAACGCTGCGCGGTGTCTTCGATGACCTGCATCGCCTCGTCAGGTTGCGGGCCAACCACCACGGGACACTGACGTTTGATGATCCCCGCCTTTTCAGACGCGATTTTCGCCAGCGTGTTGCCCAAGAACGCCTCATGATCGATTGAGATCGGCGTGATGATACAGACCTCGGGGCGCTCAATCACATTCGTCGCATCAAGCCGCCCCCCAAGACCAACCTCAAGCAAGGTATAATCCGCAGGTGTCCGCGCCATCGCCAACAGCGCGGCGGCGGTGGTGATTTCGAAATAGGTGATATTGCCGCCGCCATTTTTGGCATAGCATTCGTCCAAGACAGCCGTGAGGTGATCTTCGGCGATCAGCGATCCAGCCAATCGGATACGTTCATGAAACCGCGCCAAATGGGGCGATGTATAGGCATGCACACGCTTGCCTGCTGCCTCAAGCCCCGCTCGGATCATCGCCTGGGTCGACCCTTTGCCATTGGTTCCCGCGATATGGATCACAGGGGGCAAGTCGTTTTGCGGATTGTCCAAAGCGGCCAATAGCCGCCACACACGATCCAAGGTTAAATCAATCACCTTGGGGTGAAGCGCCATCATTCGTTCAAGAATGACATCAGACCCTGTTGCGTTCATTTTTGGGCAGACTTTTCTACACTTGGCTCTGTGGGAACCGGCAATTCTCCTGCAATCGCGGGTGGCCGTTTCATCAGCATGCGCACGATTTTGATCAGCTCTTCGCGCAGTTTCGTACGCGGTGTCACCAGATCCAACATTCCGTGATCCAAAAGGTATTCCGCGCGTTGAAAGCCTTCGGGCAGTTTTTCGCGAATGGTTTGTTCGATCACACGTGGACCTGCGAAACAAATCAACGCATTGGGTTCGGCAATTTGCACATCACCCAACATTGCATAGGACGCGGTGACGCCGCCTGTCGTTGGATGGGTCAGCACCACGATATAGGGCAACCCTGCCTCTTTGAGCATTTGCACCGCAACGGTGGTGCGCGGCATCTGCATCAAGCTGAGAATGCCTTCTTGCATGCGTGCGCCGCCTGCTGCGGAAAACAGGATCAAGGGGCGTTTCAGTTTCACCGCGCGCTCAGCCGCCGCGATGATTGCGTTGCCCACATACATGCCCATGGAGCCACCCATAAAGCTAAAGTCTTGCGCTGCAGCCACGATCGGGGTGCGGCCCATCTCGCCTTCGGCGACCAACATCGCTTCTTTTTCGTGGGTGCTCTTTTGCGCCGCTTTCATGCGATCCGGATATTTCTTTTGGTCTTTGAAATGCAGCGGATCCGTGATGGGCTCAGGCACTTTGACCTCGACAAATACACCGCCGTCAAACAAATCATCAAACCGTTCGCGCGGTGTGATCGCCATATGATGGCCGCATTGTGTGCAAACGTTCAGGTTTTCCGACAATTCGCGATGGAACAACATTGTCCCACATTCCCCACATTTCGACCAAAGATTTTCGGGCACCTCGCGCCGCGAAAATATTGAGTTGATCCGAGGGCGGACATAGTTTGTGATCCAGTTCATGAGCGTCGTTTCCTTTTGCTCTGTGTAGTTGTGTAACCAAATAAGCCTGTTGGGCGCGGAATGCAATTCAAACGGTTCAAAAACCATTGGCATTTTGCCGACACGTCCCTAAGCCTGTTGGAAAAACTTGTTAGGGGTGCACTATGACAGACTTCATTTCGATCCGCATGCGGGAAAAATCACAAATTTGGCGCATAATCGTTGGGTTGATGATCATCGGCGTCATTTATATCGGGGCCGGATTGGCGATAGGCGTCGCAGTGGCGACCTTTGTCCCGGATTTTTCTGCGAACGACCTCCTCGGGACACGGCCGCTTTCTCTGATGATCATGTTGGCAACCTTTATTCCTGTGTGGTTTGGCGTGCGTTTTGCAATGTTTTGGCCGATGCGCCAACCGATCCAAGCGCTCTATACCGTGACACAGCGCATCAATTGGCGGGATTTCGGAATTGGTCTAAGCCTGAGCCTGATCGCCGTATCGATTTTTGAAATCGCAAGCGTTCTCTTATTAGGTACGCCCCAAGGATACAGCGCCCAATTCATTGCGGATCCTGCGACATGGCTGATGCTTTTGATCCCCGCAAGTGTCTTGATCTTGTTCCAAGCTGGCGCAGAAGAGGTGTTGTTCCGCGGATATTTTCTACGCCTGATCTGGGCGCGGGGCGGTCGGTATTGGTGGGCGTTTTTTGTACCATCCTTTATCTTTGGCCTTGGCCATTTCGCGCCTGATCAGTTCGGATCAAACGCGTGGTTCTATGTCGCGAACACCACCGTCACTGGCATGATCCTATGTGCGATCACCGTGTTTCGGGGCAATATTGGGGCCGCATTTGGATTGCATTGGGGGATCAATCTGTTTGGCATCTTGATCTTGTCAAACGACGGATACCTCAGCGGTTTGGCGTTATTCCTAAATTCATTTGATCCTGCAGATCCGCAAATGGGGTGGGCGATGGTGATCATGACATTGATCGAGGTTGTGATTTATGTGGTGTGGGCGCATCGCACCTATGGCAAAATCGTACCCACATAACACCGGCAGGCTTGTGTGATGGGAATGTGTTTTGTATGCCAAGTGGAACGGGGCGCCGAGACATCGGCGAAAGCAATAGGTTTGGGATGCGACGGCCAATAAAAACATGCCTAGTTTTATGGGCCATGCTTGCATTTTCGGGATGTGGAATGGGCAGTTTGCCCGATTTCGCCCGACATAAGGCGCAAATCCACACTGTGAAATTTGCGTCTGGCCTACAGATCACGTCACCTGACGCCTATTGCGCGAACCGCAAACTCACGCGCAACGCGGATGCCAAAGGGTTTGCAATTTTCACACCCTGTACGGAAAACGACTATCCCAGCTCCATGATCACGGTATCGGTATCGGCCGTGTCTGACGCCGCGCGACCCACCGATGCCGATCTGCGCGCGGCACTTTTAAAGACACCAAAAGCGCGTGATTATAAGCGTCGGGGCGATCTGCATATTGCGACCATACGTGATACCGCTGCCGCCAATCGATTAGGAATGGATCCGATCTATTATCGTGCTTTGACCCTTCGACAAAATGCGCTGATATTGACCAGTTACTTTCAAAAGCCAAAGGGCAAGACATCGCAATCAACGGCCGCAAAGGTGCTGTCACAGGTGACATTTGCACTGCCAGGCACGCAAACGCAGACCGCACAGGATCAAAGAACCACACCCGATCCTGTACAGGCCGGCGTCACGCCCCCCCGCTTGCGCCCCGATCCCGAGACGACACAGACTGTGTCAATTAAAGCAGCCCCCATGCTAAAACCCGTATACCGGCCATAATATCTCCATATTTTGTGGTAAGGGTATGTAAATAAACGAATCGTTATAGAAAATAAGATGAGCAAATTATTGGGACAGAGTTGGTTTGATCGTCGTGTACGCACGAGGGCGATTGAACAATGGCGAAGCCTTGGAAAAAATATTTCAGGCCGTTCTTTGAGTGATTTGTTAAAACTGCGCTCGGATGCATATCGGGCGATCGATGTGATCGAAGCCTTTACACAAACCGCCACCGTGGAAATTGGCGGCCACCTGTCACGCGACGTGGAAATCCGCAAAAGCAAAAACGCCGATTGGGCATGGCGTCCAGAAGTGTTTTTTCAAAAAGGCTGCGTCGCGCCGCAAATCAACCCCGCCTCGGGCGTTGGGGTTGGATCAAATATATCCCTTCATCACAATGCATCTGCCTGCACTATGATCCTGAAACAGGTCACGACGCTAAAATCCACCAGTCTGGCCCCTTTTGACATTGCGTTGGAAGTGTTTGATTTTGATGGGTCGTTTTTATCGCTGTCGCTGGATTTGCCAGAAACAGCGATGCACAGCCTGAGCAATCAGAACATTTTTGAAATGGAGTTTCGTCTGACCTCGGAACAGCAATTGCCTATTTTCGCGCGCATCAACGTGAAACATGGCCCGAATGTCGACGAACAAATCAAAGAGCTGTCGCATCAACACGAAAACTTCACCGTTGAATTCGATTTGGGATACATGGATTTAAACGAACATCGATTGGAAAAAGTCTGGATCGATCTCATTTTTGATGACGCGCAAATGAATAGGATCGTTCTGCATGATCTCACAGTGTGTCGTCGCTTGCGGGCACAGTTCTAGGGGTAAGATATGGTCAGAGTCGAAAACATCGTGTTTGCAAACGGAATTTGGCGCGGCCTCGCCACGTTTTCAAAAACGGCGCCACGGGATGCACAGATTTATGTCACCTTTCATGGCGACCGCATTGACGGCGTCACCATCGACGCGGGCCCGTCGAAGTCCGAAAAAATCATCGAATTTCCTATCCCCTCAGCTGCGATTGGGGATGGGGTGCACACCCTGTTGATTATGGTCGATGGGCTGCCGGATCCCGTGTCACGTTGTCCGGGGGCCACGCGCTTGCCCATGATCTGACCGCCGAGGTTGCGCAATTGCGCGAAGAATTAGACATCATCAAACGTGTCATCCGCCAAGGTTTCGCCGCGTCATAAGGCCAACTGCCGCTGCGTTATGAATGACAAGTCGCGCGTGATCGTTATGGTTTGGTGAATATTTTCATCACGGAGCGTCATCAATGTCTGCGGCATATCCACATTTGTTTCAACCTTTGGACTTGGGCTTTACCACGCTGAAAAACCGCGTGATGATGGGATCCATGCACACCAATCTTGAGGAAACGAAAGATTGGGATCGGGTCGGTGAATTTTATGCGTCACGCGCCCGCGGCGGTGTTGCCTTGATCGTCACAGGCGGAATTGCCCCGAACGCCGAAGGTGCGGTTTTTCATGGTGCAGCGGGTTTGTTCAACGAAACCGACATCGCAAATCATGCCAAGATCACCGCAGCCGTGCACGGGGCGGACGGGAAAATCGTCATGCAAATCTTGCATGCGGGGCGCTATGCCTATAGCCCAAATTGCGTGGGCCCATCGCCCGTGAAATCCCCCATTTCCCCCTTTGCCCCCAAAGAGCTGGACGAAGAGGGGATCGAAAAACAAATCTCTGACATCGTGGAAACAGCCGTTCGCGCAAAAACGGCGGGCTATGATGGCGTCGAGATCATGGGATCAGAGGGATATTTCATCAACCAATTCTTGGTCACGCACACCAACAAACGCACAGATCGCTGGGGCGGTTCGTATGAAAACCGCATGCGTCTTGCAATTGAGGTCGTCAGACGCACCCGCGCGGCCGTTGGGGATGATTTCATCTTGATCTATCGGTTGTCGATGATCGATCTGATCCCGAA
Source organism: Paracoccaceae bacterium (assembly GCA_009920225.1). GTDB lineage: Bacteria > Pseudomonadota > Alphaproteobacteria > Rhodobacterales > Rhodobacteraceae > CAJXSD01. The sequence goes on along the minus strand of RGAJ01000030.1, from coordinate 6,295 downwards.
TGGATCCACACATGATGAGGTTGTGCAGCTTGCCAAAGAAATCGAAGCGGCGGGTGCCACCATCATCAACACGGGCATCGGGTGGCACGAAGCGCGCATTCCCACCATCGCGACATCGGTGCCGCGCGCGGCCTTTGCCTGGGTGACCAAGAAACTGATGGGGCATGTGGGCATCCCTGTCATCACCTCAAACCGCATCAACGCACCAGAAGTGGGCGAACAGGTTTTGGCCGACGGATGCGCCGACATGATCAGCATGGCGCGGCCCTTTTTGGCCGACCCGGATTTCGTCAACAAGGCCCGTGATGGGCGCGCCGCAGAAATCGCGCCTTGCATTGCCTGTAACCAAGCCTGTTTGGACCACACCTTCAGCGGCAAGATCAGTTCGTGCTTGGTCAATCCTCGCGCCTGCTATGAAACCGAATTCCCGACCGAACCCGCCGCGTCCCCGAAAACAGTGGCGGTCGTGGGTGCAGGACCTGCGGGGCTGTCCGCCGCGATCACTGCGGCACAGCGGGGTCATACGGTGACGCTGTTTGATCGCGATACGCAGATCGGAGGCCAGTTGAACATGGCCAAACAGATCCCCGGCAAAGAAGAATTCTGGGGGCTGGTCGATTGGTTCGGCACGATGATCGATACTGTGGGTGTGACCAAACGTTTGAACACCACCGTCACGGCCGATGATCTCACCGGGTTCGATCACGTGATCATTGCCACCGGCGTTGACCCCCGCGATCCGCAGATCGAAGGCCAAGACCTGCCCCACGTCCACAGCTATGTCGAGGTCTTGCGCGATGGTGTTGAGATTGGCAAATCTGCCGTCGTGATCGGCGCAGGTGGGATTGGGTTTGATGTGTCCGAATTCCTGACCCACGGCCATGCCGCAACCCCGCAAACGCCCGACGTGACCGAATGGTTGACCGAATGGGGCGTGACCGATCCGGCCACAACACGCGGCGGTTTGTCCGAAGCGGGTCCACGGCCCAGCGCGCCTGCCCGCGCCGTGACGATGTTGCAGCGCAAAGCAGAACGGCATGGCAAGCGATTGGGCAAAACCACCGGATGGATCCACCGCGCAACCTTGAAAATGAAAGGTGTCAACATGATTGGCGGGGTGAATTACGAAAAAATCACCGCCGACGGCATCCACATTTCATTTGGCGAGGCCCGCGAAAACCCAACCTTTTTGCCTGCAGATAATGTCATCTTATGTGCAGGACAGGTATCACAACGCAGCCTCGGCGACACATTGATCGCCGCAGGACACAGCGTCGATATCATCGGTGGCGCAGATTTCGCAGGCGAATTGGACGCCAAACGCGCGATTGATCAAGGCATGCGGACGGCCTATCAGATTTAGATCGTTTTTCGAAACAATGGGCCAAATACCCCGATAATGTCCCCACTCTGCCCCAGTTCAGCCACATTCAACGGCAAAAACAGGGGTGTAGTAAATGAGGTGCGACATGGATCGGTTAACAGAGATGGAAGCGTTTGCAACTGTTGTGGACCAAGGTGGGTTCACAGATGCGGCACGCAAAATGGGGATTTCGAAATCCGCCGTTTCAAAACATATCTCAAGCCTTGAGTCGCGTTTGGGTGCGCGTTTGCTAAACCGCACCACGCGCCGAGTGAGGCAGATGCCTTGGTCAGCTCCATGCAAACGGCCCCAACCGGGTTGTTACGTGTGTCCGTGGCCACGGATTTTGGATCGCTTCATTTGTCACCCGTCTTGGGGGAATTCTTGGATCGCTATCCTGATATCTCGGTCAATCTGGATCTGGACAACCGCTATATCGAAATGATTTCCGAAGGCTATGACGCCGCCATTCGGATCGGCGAAATGGAAGACAGCACATTGCGCGCCCGCAAAATCACCGAAAGCACTTTGCGCATGGTCTCAAGCCCACGGTATTTGGAAACATACGGACGCCCTAAACGCATCGATGATCTGTCCGCGCACAAGCTGTTGCATTATTCGCAACAGGCCAACTCTTCTGTTTGGAAAATGACATCCCACAGCGGTGAAAAGCGGCATGTGCGCACAACGGGCAGCTTGACCGTGAATGATGGGCAATCCTTGTTGAATGCGGCGATCAATGGCTTGGGCATCGCCTATTTGCCCAGCTTTTTGTACCACACTGCAATGGAAACGGGGTTGGTCTGTGACGTGATGCCAGATCTGCCAAAGGAACGCCAAGGTATCTTTGTCGTCTATCCCCCCGGCAAATTCACGCAACCCAAAGTGCGGGCATTTATTGATTTTCTGGCGGAGACATTCGCCAAAAAGGGGCCTGATCACTGGTAGTCAGTTGATCGGAGCCACCAACACTGCGACCACCCTTCGGTTTTCCTCCCTCCCGAAGGGTGTGTCGTTTGTGGCAACCGGTGACAGATATCCAATGCCCTTGGCATCAAGCTGCGATGCCGTTACCCCCAAATCCCGCGTCATATATGACATGACCGAGGTCGCGCGTTTTTCGGACAACGCCATATTTGCCGCAAGTGATCCCACCGCATCGGTATGCCCAACCAAGACAATGCGCGCCTCGGAATTCGCCTTTAGAAAATCAGAAAGCAGGTTAAGGGATTGAAACGGACCTTTGCCCAAATTGGACGATCCGCTTTCAAATTCCAGATCATCCAAGATCACCGATGCCATTGGGCGCAGCTGATCAACATAGCCCCCCTTTGGGACACTGGATTGACTGGGTATCGCAGCTGCGGGGGGCGGCGGGGTTGGATCATCAGAGACTTGGACATATGCGATTTGCACATATCCCACGGGACCCATGCGGCTTGCCACCGCAAAAATCGCCGAGCCGGTTTCGGATTGCGCGCTAAAGGCCACAAAATTACGCAGATCGACAAACATATATGGCGGATCAATCATCGAAACTTGGGTGCGAAAATCAAACCCGCCACAGGTGTCGGCCGCACAGTTTAATTTTTGCGCAAACCCTGCTGCACTGGCGGCATCGCGAATGGGCGTGATGATTTGATCAGGGGTCTGTGACGTGGCATCAATCCGATAGGATCGCAAATCCACCGTACCACGCAATCTGTCAAACGACACCCCATCCCCATAGCGCCATTCCGATATCGGCAGATCATAGCCCGCATCGGATATCACCTGCGCAGAGGTTTCCACGCCATTCGCTGGGGCAAAGACGCCCCCTTGGGCCAAGGCCGCTTGCGCCCAAATACAAAGGGCCGCGCATGTGAGGGCGTGTTTAACGATATTGCGCGTGGTATTCATCATTGGGCCGCATATCGATTGCGCTGGCCACACGATTGGACATGTTATAGAACGCGGCGACATTGGCGATGTCCCAAATGTCACGCTCACTAAACCCGTGATCGCGCAAAATATCGCGATCGGCGTCTTCGATCTTATGGCTTTCAACTGTTACTTTTTCGGCGAAATTCAACATGGCCCGCTGTTTCGGCGTCAGATCGGCCACCCGATAATTCATGACAAGCATCTCGCCCAATTTTGGATCGCCTGACAATTGGCGCACAGCCGCCCCATGGGCGGTCAAACAATAAAAACACTTGTTAATCGATGACACGACGACCGCGATCATTTCGCGCTCAAGCTTGGTCAAGCCGCTGTCTGCCAACATCAAATTGTTATAAAGCCCGGTAAAAGCATTCAGCTTGTCTATGTCAAAAGCATGGGCCGTCAACACATTGGGAACCATACCCAATTTATCCTGACAAATATCGAAATATTTTTGCGTTGCTTCGGGCAAAGGGGATACGGGCGGTAAATCCAGTGCTGTCACAGGTTTAGAAGTGGTCATGTGCGATCCCTTTTGATACGGTAATGGTAGCTTGAGATCAGCTCCATTCCAAGTGATGAATACAATGCATTCGCGCCCGTGTTCGTTTTAACACAAACAACCGCGATATCTGTGCCGCCTTGCTCCAACGTCCAAAACGCCGCCTGACGCATGACATTGCGCGCGACGCCCTTTTGGCGCTGATGTGGCAACACCTCAAGCGCGTGCAGCATCGATGTGGCCCCGCATAGCGCGACATATGCTGTCGCGGCCGGTTGGTCATCCCAACGCCCCACAATCGTGGTCTTGGGGCCAATGGCGCGGTCCATCACGTCCCATCGTTTGGGTCCAATCCCGCCTTGGGTCCAAATGTTTTCTTGGATCGCAAGACGGGGCCAGACGCAAAACATGCTGACACGTGGCGGGCGTTCTGTGGCGATATCTGTTGCCCGCGCTTGGTAGATATTGACAGGGTCGATGATCTCATACCCTCGCGCGGCCAAGGCCGCATCCAGAACCCCGTGTTCCGGACGGATCATGAATAATGCGTCCTGCCCCAATGCGCGCATGGCGTCTTCGGCTTGATCCAGATCATCCGCATCAAAATGGTCTGTGATCCATTCGACGCTGCTGACGCGTTTGCCGCCGCCTTGACCGTCGCGAATTTTCCAAGGTCCCGCGACATGTGTTGCTGCGGCTGGCCATGTGGTCTCAACGACATCAAAGATGTCCATGCTTAGTCCCCTTGCAAGGCCGCAACCAAGGCGGTCGCTTGCGCCAAGGCATCCGCATCCGTCGTGCGCAGAACGATATTCGTTCCAAACCGCCCGTCCTGTTGAAACGGATAGGATCCGATTTGAACGGATGGGAATTTCGCCGCGATTTCACCCAATGGCTGGGCCACGTCACCCTCGCCACGCATCAAGCGCACAGTGTCACTGATCAACGGTTTGCCGCCCGTCAGGGTTGGCAGAACGCTGGCCACCATTGCTTGGAACACGGATGGAACACCCGCCATGACATGCACATTTTCAAGGGTAAACCCAGGCGCAACAGAGACAGGGTTGTCAATCAATGTTGCGCGGTCAGGGATCCGCGCCATACGCAAACGCGCCTCGTTCAGTTCGCGGCCCGTTTGGGCATAAAACTCGGCCAAAAGCGCACGGGCATCGGCGCGGACATCAATGTGATCATCAAACGCGGCCGCAATGCAATCGGCGGTGATATCATCATGTGTTGGCCCAATACCACCCGAGGTAAAGACGTGATCATAGGCCTGTGACAAGGCACGCACCGCGGCGATGATCGCATCGCGATGGTCGCTGACGATGCGCACTTCACACAGGGTGATTCCGCGTTCTGTCAACTGTCCCGCCAAATAATGCATATTCGCGTCGCGCGTGCGGCCTGATAAAATTTCATCACCAATCACCAACATTGCCGCTGTGGGGTTTGTCATGTTCTCTGCCCTTTTCAAACTGTCGTTCACGGTATAGGGCAGATTTATGATGTTTCAAACCAAACTTTTACCCGCCACGCTGATCAAGCGGTACAAACGGTTTCTGGCAGATGTAGAATTGCCCGATGGTCGCGTCGTAACGGCACATTGCGCAAACCCCGGATCGATGATGGGGCTGACGGATGCAGGCACGCGGGTCTGGATCGAACCCAATGATGATCCCAAGAAAACGTTGAAATTTGCGTGGCGCTTGTCTGAATACGAGAACGCGACATTTGTCTGTGTGGATACATCTTTGGCAAATCGGATGGTGGCGCAGGCCTTGGCCGATCGCGCCATCCCTGAATTGGGCGCATATGTCACCGTTCAACCCGAGGTGAGATATTCCGACAACAGCCGGATTGATTTTCTATTGACCGATGCCAACGGCGCTCTGACCTATGTCGAGGTGAAATCAGTCACCCTTTCGCGCCAAAAGGAATTGGCCGAATTCCCCGACAGCGTGACCGCAAGGGGGGCAAAGCATCTGGATGATCTGGCAAAAATGGTCGCGCAAGGTCACCGTGCTGTCATGTTATATGTGGTGCAACGTACCGACTGCACCCGATGCACAATTGCCAAAGATATCGATCCAAACTATGCCCGCGCCCTTGATCGGGCACGCGGCACAGGGGTCGAGATCCTCTGTTATCGCGCAAAACTTTGTGAAACTGTTCAAAAATTGGATAAATCCATCATATTTTCGTGACCAAACTCTGGTCATTTTTGAACTGGATTGCTAACACTTACCCCAAAATTAAAGGATATGTGTGGTGAAAAAACTCAACGGTCTGCGCAAAACACGCGATGGCATCGACATTTATGGCCCTGATGCATTTGACGGCATGCATGCCGCAGGGCGTGTCGCCGCACGTATTTTGGACGAGGTCGCAGAACATGTTTTTCCCGGCCAAACCACAGCCGAAATTGATCGCATCATCGAAGACAAGATCAACGCGCTTGGCGTGACATCCGCAACAATCGGCTATCGCGGATACAAACACGCCAG
>RGAJ01000290.1 GCA_009920225.1 Paracoccaceae bacterium | reverse complement strand
CGTGCGATTGCGCTGGGCGATTGGAACGCGGTCAAAGCGGCCAAGGGCATTGGCCCGAAAACCGCGCAACGCGTTGTGCTGGACCTCAAGGACAAAGCGCCAAGCGTGATGGCAATGTCTGGTCGCGGTGGAAATTTGCAGCCCCTGGCGCTTGTTGCAGATGATGCTGTCATCGACGTGATTGAACCCTCTGCGCCCAAGCCAAAGAAAACTGCATCTGCCGCATCGAACGCACAGGCCGAAGCCTTGTCAGCCTTGACCAATTTGGGGTACTCACCCTCAGATGCAGCAAGCGCAGTGGCGACCGCCTTGGGCGAAGACGCCGCGCTTGAGACATCTGGTTTGATACGGGCAGCGCTCCGCCTGCTTGCGCCAAAGGATTAACGCATGTCTCAATCTGATCCGATGCTTCGCCCAGATCCACAGCCCGACGACATGGACCACGACCGTGCGCTGCGTCCGCAGGGATTGGATGAATTTATCGGCCAAGCCGAAGCGCGGGCCAATCTAAAGGTCTTTATTCAGTCTGCGCGCCAACGGGGCGAGGCGATGGATCATACCTTGTTCTACGGTCCACCCGGTTTGGGAAAAACCACGTTGGCCCAAATCATGAGCCGCGAATTGGGCGTGAATTTTCGCATGACCTCTGGTCCAGTTTTGGCCAAAGCGGGGGATCTTGCTGCGATTTTGACCAATCTTGAGGCGCGCGATGTGTTGTTCATCGACGAAATTCACCGCCTCAATCCCGTCGTGGAAGAGGTGCTTTACCCCGCGATGGAAGATTTCGAACTGGATCTTGTCATTGGCGAAGGACCCGCCGCGCGGACCGTCCGCATTGAATTGCAACCCTTTACGTTGGTGGGGGCAACCACGCGGCTGGGATTGCTGACCACACCTCTGCGGGATCGGTTTGGCATTCCGACACGTTTGCAGTTTTATACCGAAGACGAATTGTTCCAGATCGTGGCCCGAAATGCGCGCAAACTTGGGGCACCTGCAGACGAAGGCGGCGCGCGTGAAATTGCCCGCCGCGCCCGTGGAACCCCACGGATCGCGGGACGATTGTTGCGTCGTGTGGTGGATTTCGCGCTGGTCGACGGCAATGGCACTGTGACGCGCGAATTGGCCGATCATGCCCTGACACGGCTTGAGGTTGATGAGCTGGGGCTTGATGGGGCCGATCGCCGATATTTGCGCATGATCGCAGAGCATTATTCAGGCGGCCCTGTGGGTATTGAAACCATGGCTGCGGCGCTGTCCGAAAGCCGCGATGCCTTGGAAGAGGTGATTGAGCCGTTTTTGTTGCAGCAAGGCTTGCTTCAACGTACCCCACGGGGGCGCATGTTGGCGCGACGCGGGTGGGAACATTTGGGTCTCCACGCGCCCGAACCACCCAAAGGACAATCTGACCTTTTCGAATAAACCTATTGGCCTTGGCATCGGTTCTTTGGTAATCGACGGCGCAAAAGGGGATAGATATGCAGCCACATGATATTGAACGTTATTTCACACGGACCGACGGCACCTATCTGTTTGCACGTTGGGGGCGGCCGCTTGCGCCCATCGCCTTTGGCATCGATGATACGACGCTTTCAACGCTGAAAGGTGCGATTGAAGCGATTGCTAAAATGGTGGGTCACGGCGTGGCGGAAACGGATCCTGAATTGGGATCGAACATGATGTTCTTCTTTATGCGGGACTGGTCCGAAGTGTTGGACGTGCCTGATATGGACAAACTGGTGCCCGATCTCAAGCCGTTGGTTGAAAAACTCTCGCGCGCGGGCGCGAACCAATATCGTTTGTTCAGATTTGACGAAACGGGCGCGATCAAGGCGGTGTTTGTCTTTTTGCGCATGGACGCGCAATTGTCACAGCTTCCTGCAGAAGATCTGTGTTTTATCCAAGTGGTCAAATCTTTTCTCTTGTGGTCAGACACGGCCTTTGACGATATGTCCCCTTTGGCAAAGACCGAGGCCGGTCATACGATCTTGCGGCCCGATATCGCGAATGTGATCCGCGCGGCCTATGATCCGACATTAGATGCGATGAACCAAGATCCATCGCATGCGCTGCGCCTCTTCGCGCGGGTGGGGTGGGTCTAAGGCGATGTTACAGGCTTTTGAAACCAACCGGTTGCAGGTGGCGCCTCCGAATATCCTGAGCGATCAGGATCAGGTGGATATCGCCGCGGTTCTGGTGCCGCAGGTGACCGCACATTTGCCGCCGTCGATGGCCTTTGATCCCACGCAATCCTCGGTTCAGGATTGGATGGGCCGTCAATGCGATGAGGGGGCAGAACTATGGTGTGTGCGCACCGCGGGCGCGATTATCGGGCTTTTGGTGATGGCGTATCCCGATGATACGACCGCATCGATTGGGTATTTGTTCGCCCCAGATGCGTGGGGGCAGGGCTATGCCACTGAACTTCTGTCGGGGGTTTTGAACACGCTGCATGACACGGACCTGTTGTCCCTTTATGGTGGGGTTGAATTGGATAACCCAGCGTCGGCGCGGGTTTTGGAAAAGGTGGGGTTTGTCAAAGACTTTGAGACAGCCGACACCACGATGTACCGATACGATTTTGAGGGCTGAACATGCACATTTTTACCTGTCGAGTTTATTACGAAGATACCGATCTTGCGGGCATTGTATATTACGCCAATTATCTGAAATTCATAGAACGCGCCCGAAGCGAATGGGTGCGCACCTTGGGTGTGGATCAAGTTGCGTTGAAAGAACAGGGCATTGTTTTTGCGGTGCGTCGGGTCGAGGCCGATTATATCAGCCCTGCGAAATTCGATGACGTGTTGACGATTGAAACCAAGATGGTGTCCAAGACTGCGGCGCGTTTGATCTTGGATCAACTGGTCCTGCGCGTGGGTGGGGAATTATTTCGTGCCCGCGTCACTTTGGTTGCATTAACGCCTGACGGACGCCCGACGCGCCTGCCAAAGGGCGCATTTGATTAGA
>RGAJ01000289.1 GCA_009920225.1 Paracoccaceae bacterium | reverse complement strand
ACTTCGTATTCACGGATCGATGCTCTTGGTTTCATTTGGGTTCAGGTTTACGGCGAAATTGTATATGCAATTTTGTTATAGGATCATATCACATTATCATAGCATTTCAACTTTCTTGGAATCTGTCTCTCTTATACCGATGAAAGGGCGAAACAATTTAAAAGTGTCGGAAGCCCAAAGAAAAGCGCGAAACCGACACATCAACAGAGGAGACTATCTGGAATGCTCAGACCGTATCTGCAAGGCGTCGCTGCTTTGGCGATTGCGACTGCCATACAAGCGCTGCCTTTGGCGGCGCAAGAATTACGCATCGGCGTCGCATCCGAACCAAGCTCGGCCGACCCGCATTTTCATAACCTTGGCCCAAACAACCAATTGCGTCGCAATATTTTTGAATCGCTGGTTGGAACAGACGAAAATCAAAAGCTTTTGCCCGAGCTTGCCGAAAGCTGGCGGCCGATTGATGATTCAAGTTGGGAATTCAAATTGCGTCCCGGCGTTAAATTTTCGGACGGGTCTGATTTTGATGCCTATGACGTGATTTATAGCGTCTGTCGCATTCCGGGCGTGCCGGAATCGCCGTCTTTGTTCACCACATATACCAAAGCCGTCAAAGGGTTTGAGGTTCCTGATCCCTTGACTTTGATCGTGAAAACAGATGGGCCTTACCCCTTGCTGCCGACCGAATTTTCGACATGGGGCGTCATTTCGGCCAAGGCAAATGGCGTCGATGGTGCCTCTATTCAATTTAGCACCGAGGGTTGCGGTGATCTTGCCTATCCAGAAACCCAAGCGTTCAACGACGGATCCGCAGCTATTGGCACGGGTCCGTTCTTGCTTGACAGCTTCCGTCGTGGCGAAGGCGTGACATTGGTGCGCAACCCGAATTATTGGGGCGCCCCCGCAGTATGGGAACGTGTCGAAATGAAGCCGTTGACATCGGCAGGTCCACGTGTGGCCGCATTGTTTGCGGGCGACGTTGATTTCATTGAAAACCCCCCGCTCCAAGATTTGGGACGCATCAAGGATGATGCCAATCTGTCCATCTCACAAGGGATTTCAAACCGCGTGATCTATGTTCACCTTGACCATGCGCAAGAACCGTCGCCCATGATCAGGGGAACGGATGGCAAAAACCCACTGAAAGACATCCGTGTGCGCGAAGCGCTTTCGATCGCGATCAACCGTGATGCAATTGTGGATCGCATCATGGACGGCGTGGCCGTCAGTGCGGGCGAATTGTTGCCATCTGGCATGTTTGGTGCACATGCTGCAGGTGACATGCCTGCGCCGGGATATGATGCAGAGCGCGCCAAAGCGCTTTTGGCCGAGGCGGGGTATCCAAATGGATTTGGGATCACATTGGGCACGCCAAATGATCGCTATATCAATGACGCCCAAGTGGCACAGGCCGTTGCACAAATGTGGGCACGTGTCGGGGTGACGACAGATATTGATGCATCGACCGCATCAACCTTTTTCTCACGTCGGAACAAGTTCGAATTCTCGGCCTACCTTGCCGGTTGGGGCGCGGGCACCGGCGAAATGTCATCACCGCTTAAAGCGTTGCTGGCAACGCCGGACAAATCACGCGGATATGGCGGCACCAATCGTGGTCAATATTCAAACCCACAATTGGACGATCTGCTGACCCAAGCATTGGCAACTGTTGATGATGCAAAACGCCAAGAGTTGCTGCAACAAACGTCAAAAGTTGGCATGCAGGATTGGGCCATCATTCCGCTGCATTTTGAAGTGACGCCATGGGCCATGAAAAACACGCTGACCTATGTTCCACGTGTGGATCAGTACACATTGCCATATGACGTGCGCCCTGCGCAATAAACAAACCACGTGCGCGGTGGGCGACCTGCCGCGCACGCTTTTTCTGTGAGATATCCGGATTATGCTTGTTTACCTTATGCGTCGTATCGCCCAATCAATCTTTGTCGCAGCGGCGATGATGGTGATCGTGTTTTTCGGTATCTATATGGTCGGCAATCCGGTCGATATCTTGATATCGCCTGATGCGAGCCCCGCTGAAATCGAAGAAACAATGGCACGCTTTGGGTTTGATAAACCGGTTTGGGTGCAATTTCTGGCGTTTTTGGGCAACGCAGTGCAAGGTGATTTAGGGCGCAGTTTTGTCCATGGCGAACCGGCTGTTCAACTTATCTTGTACTATATGCCCGCAACGCTTGAGCTTGCTGTTCTTGGGCTGTTTTTCTCGGTCATGATTGGCGTTCCTTTGGGGGTCTACGCGGGGTACAAAGCCGATCGTTGGCAAGGGCGTGCCATTATGACAGGATCCATTTTTGGATTTTCTTTGCCGAATTTCTGGGTCGGGATGCTTTTGATTTTGATCTTTGCTGTTGAATTACAATGGCTTCCCTCAACTGGGCGCGGCGACACGGTGGATGTGTTTGGCATGCGCCTGTCAATTTTTGCCGCGGGCGGATTGCAATATATGATCCTTCCCGCGCTGACGCTTGCGCTTTACAAAGCGTCATTGGTCACCCGTCTTGCCCGCGCTGGGACACAAGAAGCACTGGTTCAGGACTATGTCAAATTTGCCCGCGCCAAGGGGATATCTGAAACGCGCATATTATTCGTACATGTTTTGAAAAACATCATGATCCCGATTGTCACGGTGCTTGGGTTAGAGCTTGGGTCAATGATCGCCTTTGCCGTTGTCACAGAAACAGTCTTTGCGTGGCCGGGCATGGGGAAATTATTGATCGATTCAATTTTGACGTTGGATCGCCCTGTCATCGTTGCCTATTTGATGATGACGGTCATTATCTTTATCACGATCAACCTCGTGGTCGATGTCATTTATACATTGCTCGATCCCCGTATTCGTATTTCGGGAGGATCAGCATGACATCATCTGTTACGGCGTCCCGGTCTGTCAAAGATCGCTTGCCCCTGATTGTGGCCTGTGCCGCACTATGTGCCTGTGCGGTCCTTGT
>RGAJ01000288.1 GCA_009920225.1 Paracoccaceae bacterium | reverse complement strand
TTGATCATTGCGAATGGTGACATCGCCTTGCACCTGATCCTTGATCACGGTGACGCCGTCAATGGGTGATTTTATCCGCACGACATAGGGCGCGTCTGGATGTGTTGCGGGATCGGCATCGCGCCACGGGCTTTGGAAAAGGGTTGATTTACCTTCGGCGCGCGCGGCATCACGAAACGCTTGGATTTCGTCTTGGGTTGAAAAACATTTGTAAGCTTTGCCTTTGGCCAACAAGTCATGGGCAACCTCGGCGTGACGGGCTGCGTTTTCAAATTGACTGACAGGGTCACCATCAAAATCCAAACCCAACCACTCCATACCACGCAAAATGGCATCCGTGGCCTCGGGGGTGGATCGTTCACGATCCGTATCTTCGATCCGCATCAGGAATTTTCCGCCACGTCCGCGTGCATAGAGCCAATTGAACAATGCGGTGCGCGCGGTTCCGATATGCATATATCCGGTGGGGGATGGGGCGATACGAGTGACGACCTGCGACATGGTGGTAACCTTTTGGTAAGTGTTTGCATTCTATCTTGGCCCCTGTCTAGCGAGTGTCACATACAAGGACAAGCATGCACAGCGGCCTGCGCATCATATTTCACGAAGTCGCCGCGCAACGGTCCTATTTGTTTCATTGGGCTCCGGTCTTTATCGCCGTGGGAGTGTGGGTCGCGTTTACCTATGGATGGGGAATTGGTGCGGTTTATGTGTTTGTCGCGCTTTGCGTGATTGGTATCTATATGGCAGCCATCGGGTTTGTTGACAGTCAAGCGTTGCCTATCTTGGTCATTGTGACATGCGTCGCATTAGGGGCGGGGGCAGCCATATATCGCAGCTATGCGGTCTGGGGGCCAAGCCTGAGCTATCCCTATTCTGGGGATCTTATTGGGCGGGTGGTTTTGGTTGACCGATCCGCTGGGGATAACATGCGCCTTACCTTGGATCAGGTGTCGCTTGGCCCGATTCCAAACCACAAACTGCCACGGCGGGTGCGTGTGTCATTCGCACCGGAAACTGTCGATGCTATGCCAAATGTTGGGGACAGAATACGCACGACGGCCTATGTCTCTGCCCCTCAAGGTCCGGTTGAACCCGGCGGGTTTGACTTTCGGCGGCATGCCTATTTTCTGTCACTTGGTGCCATCGGATACGGGCGGAAAGGTTTTGACATCATCGAACACGCCACACCCAAGGGGACGGATTTGATGTTTGCACGGATGCAGGCCAAAGTATCCGCGCTTGTTGATCGATCCGTCTCGACAACCACCCAAGGTGTTGCGCGCGCCATCATTGCGGGGGACCGTTATGGCGTGACCCAGGATCAAATGGAGCATTTGCGACGATCAAATCTGGCCCATCTCTTGGCAATCTCTGGTCTGCATATGGGATTGTTGACGGGGTTGGTGTTTTTTGGGGTGCGTGTTCTTTTGGTTTTGCTGCCATGGTCGTGGATTTCGCTGCATGCAAAATCGGTCGCAGCCTGTGCTGCAATTGTGGTTGGTGCTCTGTATCTTGGGATGTCGGGCAGCAATATTGCCACACAGCGGGCCTTTGTCATGATCTCTGCATTTTATGGCGCTGCGATCTTAAATCGCCAAGTCATGAGCTATCGCGCCTTGGCTATGGCTGCGATGTTTATCCTTGTTTTGCGGCCCGAGGCATTGTTTTCCCCCGGTTTTCAAATGTCTTTCGCGGCAACAACCGCCCTGGTCTTTGTTTTTCAAACGGTGATCGTGCCGCGCACATCGGGTCGTGTATTGTCCGCAGTGGTTGGTGTGTTTTTGTCGTCTTTTGTTGCGGGCTTGGCCACGGCGCCCATTGCGGCGATCCATTTTAACCAAATCAGCCATGTCGGGTTCTTTGCAAATCTTGTTGCGGTTCCGGTGATGTCTGCGGTTGTCGCACCCTCGGCCGTTGTTGGGATGATCCTTGCGCCCGTTGGTGGCGAAGCGATTGGGTTTTTGGGCGTCGAATGGGGGTTGCGGTGGATTTTATACGTCGCAGAGGTGGCATCAAATCTACCCTATGCGGTTTCCTATACTGTGACGCCCGCGTGGTGGGGATTGCCAATCATGTCGATCGGGGCCTTGATGTGCGTGCTGTGGCACGGACGGGGTGGCCGTTTGATCGGGGTCCTGTTTATGGGGGCGGCATTGCTGGCCTGGGCGGGGGCTGAACGTGCTGATGTTCTTATTTCGCGCGAAGGTCGCCTGATCGGGGCGATGACACCTTATGGGCGGGCCTTGTCCAAGGATCGCGGGGACCAGTTCACCGCCGACATTTGGATGGAAAATGATGGGGTGCGATTGGACCGTGAAACCGCGCTTGGATTGTGGGGGTCTCACGTAACGGGGGTGCAGCATTACTGGTCAAAACGTGACATCGGGCGGGATGTGACCTGTAAAGCGCAAGACGTGGTGGTGTCGGCGGTCGATATCAACATTCATGGGCCGTGCACCAAATAACACCAAGGATGATTGAACGTCGCGGCGCAATTGCCATTTGGCGTGACCAAGAGGGTCAGATAACAGATTTACGCGGATCGGATGATGTAAAGCCGCATTTTATGTGGCGGCACACTGTGCCGCCATTTGATTGGATCGGTGGATCAATAGGTTCGGATTAACCCGACCAAGCGCCCTTGGACGCGCACCTGATCTTGCGCCAACATCCGCGTTTCATAGGCAGGGTTTGCCGCCTCAAGCGCGATCATGTTGCCACGATGAAAGAACCGCTTGAGCGTGGCTTCGCTATCTTCGACAAGAGCGACGACAATATCGCCGTTGGTTGCGGTTTTCGTTTCGCGGATGACAACGATATCGCCATCATTGATGCCGGCCTCAATCATTGAATCGCCTTTCACTTCCAACGCGTAATGATCGCCCCCTTGACGTAGCATCTGTCCAGGTACCGCGACATTGTGGGATACATGGCTGATCGCTTCGATGGGAACACCGGCCGCGATACGGCCCATGACCGGAATTTCCATGGCGTGC
>RGAJ01000287.1 GCA_009920225.1 Paracoccaceae bacterium | reverse complement strand
ACACTCCTTACTTTCCTAAACAGAAACTTGAAAAAATCTCATCCAGTACCGACTCTACATCGATTCTTCCAATCAAGCTATCCAAAGCGACAACCGCTGCGTGAATTTCCGCCACACAGAATTCATACCGATCAGGACCATATGACAACAGGGTCGACGCAGATTCCAAATACTGCCGCGCATTGACCAAGGACACGCGATGTCTTTCACGGGTCGCAATGCCAACATTTGCTGTTTTCTTTTGTAAGCGAGTTGAAATGTCCGCTAACAAGGCATCGATGCCATTTCCTGTAACTCCGGATACACCACGTTCTGCAGCACCTGAATCTACCTTCGGCCGATACAGCAAAACGTCATCGGATGCAAAGATACCAACGGGCAAAGAATAATCTTCGCTCAGGACGACAACAAGATCGGCATTGTTTGCGCGTTCCAATGCCAAATCGATGCCCAAGCCTTCGACGTAATCATCTGTTTCGCGCACACCCGCCGTATCAAGAAGCGTTACAGGCATTCCGTGAATATCCATCCGAACTTCGATCACGTCACGGGTTGTACCGGCGATTTCGGATGTAATCGCCGCTTTCCGACCGGCAAGAGCGTTTAACAATGTGGATTTTCCAACATTTGGCGCACCGACGATCGCGATTTCAAACCCTGTTCGGATCCGTTCGGCTGTGCTAACGCCTTTGATCTCATGATCAAGGCTGTGGCACACCTCGGTCAGTAAATCCGTCACCTCTGGCGTCACGTCAACTGGAGACCTTCGACCTTAGCTATGTCAAGCTTGCCATTTTCCAAAGCGCGCCGTGTGAATTCACCAGCATCAGCCAGGCGCACACCATCACAGGTCGCCAAAGTTGCCAACACGGCCTGGATCACAGAAACGCTTCCGTGAATGTGCAATTCAACAACGTCTTCGCCCGTAAAACTATTGGGATTTGGAAACGATAGAATGAACGCCTCGTCCAAAAAATCACCATCCCTACCCCATATCTTGCGGACACTATTGCGACCAACAACAATATCTTGCTTTACTAAGGAATTGACAGTCGCAAATGCCCTAGGTCCAGAAATACGGATAATGGCTACGCCCGCTTTTCCGTGGGCGGTAGCAAGAGCGAAAATTGTATCCATTATGAACCTGCGTTCAATTAGCTGTTCATTGAGTCAAAGAATTCAGAGTTTGACTTGGTCTGTTTCAATTTCGACAACAAGAATTCAATCGCATCGGTCGTGCCCATCGGGTTCAAGATACGGCGCAGAACGAACGTCTTTTGTAGATCGATTTTATCAACCAACAAATCTTCTTTCCGTGTACCCGATTTCAAAATATCGATGGCTGGGAACACGCGTTTATCGGCAATTTTGCGATCCAACACGATTTCCGAGTTACCTGTGCCTTTGAATTCTTCAAAGATGACTTCGTCCATGCGGCTGCCTGTGTCGATCAGGGCGGTTGCGATAATGGTCAATGACCCGCCCTCTTCGATGTTACGGGCGGCACCAAAGAACCGTTTTGGGCGCTGCAACGCGTTCGCATCCACACCACCTGTCAGAACCTTGCCAGAGGATGGAATAACCGTGTTGAATGCACGGCCCAAGCGTGTGATCGAATCCAACAGGATGACAACGTCGCGTTTATGTTCAACCAGACGCTTTGCCTTTTCGATCACCATTTCGGATACGGCAACGTGACGTGCTGCGGGTTCGTCGAACGTGGATGATATCACCTCGCCACGGACAGAGCGCTGCATGTCGGTTACTTCTTCTGGGCGCTCATCGATCAGCAGAACGATCAAGTAGCACTCAGGGTGGTTCTTTTCGATGCTGTGCGCGATGTTTTGCAGCAACACGGTTTTACCTGTGCGCGGCGGCGCGACGATCAACGATCGCTGGCCTTTGCCGATGGGCGACACCAAATCGATAATACGGGCAGAACGATCTTTGACGGTGGGATCTTCGATCTCCATCTTCAGCCGCTCGTCTGGGTACAACGGCGTCAAGTTATCAAACGCGATCTTGTGACGTGCTTTTTCCGGATCTTCAAAGTTGATTTTTTCAACATGGGTCAAAGCGAAATAGCGTTCGTTTTCCTCGGGCGCTTTGATCACGCCTTCGATCGTGTCCCCAGTGCGCAGCGAATAGGTGCGGATCATATCAGGTGATACATAAATATCATCAGGACCCGGAAGATAGTTTGCCTCGGGCGACCGCAAGAAACCGAACCCGTCTT
This sequence comes from Paracoccaceae bacterium, assembly GCA_009920225.1. Taxonomy (GTDB): domain Bacteria; phylum Pseudomonadota; class Alphaproteobacteria; order Rhodobacterales; family Rhodobacteraceae; genus CAJXSD01. The sequence continues at coordinate 763 of RGAJ01000287.1, read as the reverse complement.
GCAACACTTCCAAAACGCCATCGCCGGAAATTTCCCATCCCTCATCTGCGCGTTCCCGAAGAATTTGGAACATCATTTCGCCCTTGCGCATCGTCGATGCGTTTTCGATCTCAAGCTCTTCTGCCATAGACAAAAGATCTTTGGGGCTTTTTGCTTTTAGGTCGGATAATTTCAAACGGTCAGCGGCCATTGGATGGTCCTTTTCTGGCTCTGATAGGTATATATAGGAAAACACGCGTCCGGACGGGACGTCGAGCGATTGTACAGCATTTTCAATGCCAGAGTCAATGAAACTTAGAATTTAACAATCACGGATAGAACGATGACCACCATCAAAAGGGTCGGCACTTCGTTCATCATACGGTAATTGCGACCAGTCAGCGTATTGGCGCCCTTGTCAAAGTCTTTTCGACGCAATCCCAACCAATGATGAAACCATGTCATCACAAGGATCGAAATACCTTTGGTCCATGGCCAAATATCATGCCAATCCACGATCCCAGGTGTAAAGACCATCATCAGGCCGCAGATCCATGCCACCACCATTGCTGGGTTCATAATCGCGCGTAACAGGCGTCGTTCCATCACCTTGAATGTGACATCCAACTGATCGCCTATTTTCGATTGCTCTGCATGATAGACGTATAATCTGGGTAGATAAAACAAACCCGCCATCCATGACATGACTGCCATAATATGGAGCGATTTCACCCAAGGATAGATCATAGCCAGAATATCAGTCATCACGTCGCCTGTTTTACCT
>RGAJ01000286.1 GCA_009920225.1 Paracoccaceae bacterium | reverse complement strand
CAAATACATGGGCACCAAACGGTTCGGATTGGATGGCGGCGAAAGCTTGATCCCTGCGTTGGAACAGATCATCAAACGCGGTGGCGCGTTGGGTGTGCGTGACATCGTTCTGGGCATGCCGCACCGTGGTCGTTTGTCGGTCTTGGCAAACGTGATGGGCAAACCCTATCGCGCGATTTTCAACGAATTCCAAGGCGGGTCGTTCAAACCCGAAGATGTGGATGGATCCGGCGATGTGAAATATCACCTTGGGGCCTCTTCTGACCGTGAATTCGACGGCAATACCGTCCACTTGTCCCTGACCGCGAACCCATCGCACCTTGAGGCAGTGAACCCCGTCGTTTTGGGGAAAGTGCGCGCCAAACAACAACAGTTGAACGACACGGACCGGACCCAAGTGTTGCCCGTTCTGCTGCACGGTGACGCGGCCTTTGCCGGTCAAGGCGTTGTTGCGGAATGTTTCGGTTTGTCCGGCCTTGTGGGCCACAAGACGGGCGGCACCATGCATGTGGTCGTCAACAACCAGATCGGGTTCACAACCGCGCCGCATTTCTCGCGTTCATCGCCCTATCCAACGGATATCGCATTGATGGTCGAAGCGCCGATTTTCCACGTGAACGGTGACGATCCAGAGGCGGTTGTTCACGCGGCAAAAGTCGCGACAGAATTCCGCCAAAAATTCCACAAAGACGTGGTCTTGGATATCTTCTGTTATCGTCGGTTTGGTCACAACGAAGGCGACGAGCCGATGTTCACCAACCCGATCATGTATAACAAGATCAAAAAGCAGAAAACCACGCTTGCGCTTTACACTGAACGTCTGGTCCGTGATGGGTTGATCCCCGAGGGCGAGATTGAGGATATGAAAGCCGCATTCCAAGCCTTTTTGAACGACGAATTTGAGGCGGGCAAAGACTACAAACCCAACAAGGCCGATTGGCTGGATGGGCGTTGGTCGCATTTGGACCGCAACAAAGAAGATTATCAGCGCGGCCAAACCGCAATCAGCACCGATACCTTGAAAGAGGTCGGTCGCGCCTTGTCAACAGCGCCCGAAGGCTTCCCAATACATAAAACTGTTGCGCGTTTGTTGGAAAGCAAACAGCAAATGTTTGAAACAGGCGAAGGATTTGACTGGGCAACCGCCGAAGCATTGGCATTTGGATCCTTGATGACCGAAGGATACCCTGTCCGCTTGGCCGGCCAAGACGCGACACGCGGCACCTTTAGCCAACGTCACTCGGGCCTTATCAACCAAGAAACCGAAGAACGGTATTACCCGCTGAACCACATCCGCGAAGGCCAAGCACAGTACGAAGTCATCGATTCAATGCTGTCTGAATATGCGGTGCTTGGGTTTGAATATGGCTATTCCCTGTCCGAACCGAATGCTCTGGTGATGTGGGAAGCGCAATTTGGCGATTTCGCCAACGGCGCGCAAATCATGTTCGACCAATTCATCAGCTCAGGTGAAAGCAAATGGTTGCGGATGTCTGGTTTGGTTGTTCTGTTGCCGCATGGCTTCGAAGGCCAAGGCCCAGAACATTCCTCTGCACGTCTTGAACGGTTCTTGCAAATGTGTGGGCAGGACAACTGGATCGTTGCGAACTGTTCGACACCTGCGAACTATTTCCACATTCTGCGCCGTCAGCTGCATCGCAGCTACCGCAAGCCCTTGATCCTGATGACGCCGAAATCATTGCTGCGGCACAAACTGTGCATTTCTGATGCCGCCGATTTCACCGAAGGGTCCTCGTTCCACCGTGTTCTATGGGATGATGCACAAAAGGGTCATTCCGACACCAAACTGGTATCAGACGATAAAATCAAACGCGTGGTCATGTGTTCAGGCAAGGTCTATTATGACCTGTTAGAAGAACGCGATGCACGCGGAATTGATGACATCTATCTCATGCGTTTCGAACAATTCTATCCATTCCCTGCGATTTCCGCGTTGAAAGAATTGGAACGTTTCCCACAGGCCGAAATGGTCTGGTGCCAAGAAGAGCCCAAGAACCAAGGCGCATGGACCTTTATGGAACCAAACCTTGAATGGGTTCTCACACGCATGAATGCAAAACACAGCCGCCCCGAATATGTAGGTCGCGCCGCATCCGCGTCGCCTGCAACGGGTCTGGCGTCACAACACAAAGCACAACAAAACGCGCTCGTTGACGAAGCGCTGACATTGAAAGGGGAATAAACCCATGACCGACGTACGCGTACCAACATTGGGCGAATCTGTCACCGAAGCGACTGTTGCCACTTGGTTCAAAAAACCGGGTGACCGCGTTGCAGTGGATGAAATGCTCTGCGAACTTGAAACCGACAAAGTCACTGTCGAAGTCCCCGCACCTGCCGCAGGCGTCATGGGCGAAATCGTCGCCTCCGAAGGCACGACAGTTGGCGTTGATGCGCTGTTGGCTGTGATCAATGCAGGATCAGGCGCTGCAACCGCTGCCCCTGCTGCGGCCCCCGCCGCGGCCCCATCGGCCGCCGTCGATGTGATGGTCCCAACCTTGGGCGAATCCGTGTCCGAGGCAACCGTATCCACATGGTTCAAAAAGGTCGGTGACACCGTCGCCCAAGACGAAATGCTGTGTGAACTCGAAACCGACAAAGTGTCGGTTGAGGTCCCAGCACCCGCCGCAGGCGTTCTCACCGAAATCCTCGCCGCCGAAGGCGCAACCGTTGCCGCAGGTGGCAAATTGGCCGTATTGGGCGGCGCATCCGCATCAGCGGCCGCCGCACCTACTGCCGCCGCCGCGCCTGCACCCGCTGCAAACGCATCTAAAGAAGTCGAAGACAGCCCTGCCGCGAAAAAAGCCATGGCCGAAGCCGGCATTTCCCGCGACGCTGTCACAGGCACAGGCCGCGACGGTCGCGCGATGAAAGACGACGTTGCCCGCGCTGTTGCCGCCGCCGCTGCGGCACCTGCCCCTGCTCCTGCCGTCGCTGCCCCGCGCGCGCCACTCCCCGCAGATGACGCAGCCCGCGAAGAACGGGTGAAAATGACCCGCCTACGCCAA
>RGAJ01000285.1 GCA_009920225.1 Paracoccaceae bacterium | reverse complement strand
AATCACGCGGGGTGTAGCAGAGCATTTCAATCCGATCAACATACTAAAGCATTTTTCTTCTGTCCTAAATTACAGTAAAAATAAGGGACTTAGCCAAACTGCGACGTAATGCGCATTTTTAAATGCTCACAAAAAGTTGAAAAATGCCGAAAACTGCGATTCCTTAATCGGGTTTTGCCGCAAAATTCACGCGATGGCTGATAGGTTTGGGCGCGGGTTTTGCCAGCCCTTCCAGAACAGTCAATCGTCGTTTGCGATGATCCTTTACGCCCAAGCCCGAATTGTGGTGAATGCGCTTGCTTGCTTCGACCATTAAAACACCCCCTGCAAAAAAGGGTAACTTGCGGCCAATCTGTTCCAAAGCAGGGCCCAGTTTTTGCCAACTGCGGCGATGTGATGGCGGAAGATACAGCGCGGATTGATGGCTTTCCGGTGAAAATTCGTGCATCCGCAACATATTTTCCAATTGCCCCAAACTATAAGGACGACCATAGCCCATTGGCGTGGCATCGCTGCGCGACCACAGGCCTGCCCGATTTGGCACGATGAACATGACCTTACCCCCCGGCCCAAGGACCCGCCGCGCTTCGTCCAACATTTGCGAAAGGTGATCGCTTGTTTCCAGGCCGTGCATGATGATCAACCGATCCACATGCCCCGTTTCCAAAGGCCAAAAGCATTCATCCGTTAAAACGGACACGTTTGGCATTGCCGCAGGCCAAGGCATTACCCCTTGTGGACCGGGCATTAATGCAACAACTCGACGCGACTTTGCCAGAAATGGGCGCAAGAGCGGTACCGCAAAACCAAAGCCTACGACCGTCTGACCCGTTGTATCGGGCCATAATTCAACCAAACGGTTCCGGATCGCACGCTGTGCCGCGCGCCCCAAAGATTGGCGATAATAAAAATTTTTTAGGTCTTGCACATCAAGATGCATTGCGTTGATCCCAAACTTTGGCAATTCTGACGCTAACACGAAGAAAAAATTTGGAAAAGCCTATGACCTTTGAAATTGTGACAATCCCTTGCCTGTCGGACAACTATGCGTTTTTAGCACATGATAGTGCCGAAGGTGTCACGCTCTTGGTCGATGTTCCCGAAGCCGCCCCAATCCTAAACGTTCTAGAAGACCGCAAATGGGATTTAACCCATGTTCTTTTGACCCATCATCATTGGGACCACGTCGACGGGCTGGGCGATATCATGGATCACCACAGCCCACAGGTGATCGGTGCAAAGGCAGATGCCCATCGCCTACCGCCCCTCAATCTCGAGGTTGCAGAGGGCGATGAAATCAAAATCGGGTCTCACACAGGTCAAGTTTTTGACATTTCGGGTCACACAATTGGTCACATTGCCGTGTATTTCGAACGTGACGCGGTTGTGTTTACCGCCGATAGCCTGATGGCATTGGGGTGTGGGCGCCTGTTTGAAGGCAACGGCGACATGATGTGGAAAAGCATGTCTAAACTGCGGGCCCTGCCCGATGATACGCTTGTCTGTTCTGGCCATGAATATACGGCATCGAATGCCAAATTCGCGCTCAGCATTGACCCTGAAAACCCAGAATTGATTGAACGTGCAGCAAAAATTGCCGCTGACCGCGCGGACGGACGCGCCACCGTGCCGTCGCGCTTGGGGTTGGAAAAAGCGACAAACCCATTCTTGCGGCCAGACTGCCCCCGCATCCGCGCTGCCTTGGATTTGGTGTCGGCAACGGATGCGCAGGTCTTTACAGAAATCCGTGCGCGCAAAGATAATTTCAAATGAAGCGCGTCCGTAGATCACTTTTTTAATATTTTGGCATGAAATTGGCAAAAAGGGGTTGAAGCTTAGGTATTTAAGACCACACATTAGAATGACACATCTTGATTTGGATGAACCAAATCGCAACAAGGAAAGGAGCACGCTCGTGCCTTCATTTTCTCCAACACTAGAAAACGCGATCCACGCAGCCTTGGCGCTTGCAAATGACCGATCACACGAATTCGCAACGCTTGAACATTTGCTGTTGGCGCTGCTTGATGAACCCGACGCTGAGCGCGTTATGTTGGCATGCGATGTAAACATACCTGAACTTCGTCAAAGCCTTACAGAATATATCGATGACGATCTGTCATCCTTGATCACAGAGATCGAAGGATCAGAAGCGGCGCCAACGGCAGCGTTTCAACGCGTCATCCAACGCGCCCTGATCCACGTGCAATCGTCGTCCCGCAAAGAGGTGACAGGCGCGAACGTCTTGGTCGCAATCTTTGCCGAGCGCGAGTCAAATGCAGCCTATTTCCTGCAAGACCAAGATATGACGCGATATGACGCCGTGAACTTTATTTCGCATGGCGTCGCAAAAAATCCCGCCTTTGGCGAAAACCGCCCCGTCACTGGCGCGGAATTCGACTCCGAAGGCACGATTGGTGCGGACAAAAGCGAAGATGCAAAGAAAGAAAGCGCGCTTGAAAAATACTGCGTGGATTTGAACAAAAAAGCCCACAAAGGCGATATTGATCCCCTGATCGGCAGACATGATGAGGTCGAACGCTGTATTCAAGTGTTGTGCCGCCGTCGCAAAAACAACCCGCTTTTGGTTGGTGATCCAGGTGTTGGCAAAACCGCGATTGCCGAAGGTTTGGCGCGCCGTATCGTATCCGAAGATGTTCCTGAGGTCCTGTCAGAAACCACGATATTCTCATTGGACATGGGCGCCTTGTTGGCCGGCACGCGATACCGTGGCGATTTTGAAGAACGGCTAAAATCGGTGGTGAAAGAGCTTGAGGATCACCCAAACTCTGTTCTCTTTATCGATGAAATCCATACGGTGATTGGTGCGGGTGCGACTTCGGGCGGGGCGATGGATGCGTCAAACCTGTTGAAACCTGCACTGCAGGGCGGCAAGCTGCGCACGATGGGATCAACAACGTATAAAGAATTCCGTCAACATTTCGAAAAAGATCGCGCGCTCAGCCGTCGGTTCCAAAAGATCGACGTGAATGAGCCTTCGGTAGAAGACACTGTCAAAATCTTGAAAGG
>RGAJ01000284.1 GCA_009920225.1 Paracoccaceae bacterium | reverse complement strand
ACGCACGGCCGAATTATCACAGGCCAATGTGGACAGGGGCAAGTTGCAACAACAGATTGATGAACTGCAACGTAAACTGGCCAAACCCGAAAAAGCATTGGATGAGGCCCTGACACCCAATGCCGATTTGGGGGCGCAGTTGGACGCGTTGCGGGGGCGATATGATCCGAACCGTATCGCGGCGGCCAAGGAGGCAATGGCGCAGTTCGATTATGACGCGGCAGAGGCAGTGTTCCAACAGATGCGCGATGACACGACTGACGCGGTCAAACTGCAGGCCGCCGCCGAATATGGTTTGGGTGAAATCGCCGAGGCCCGCGTTGATTGGCCCGCCGCGGCGCAACACTACGACCGCGCGGCCGATTTGAACCCGACGATTGACACGTTGGACAAGGCGGGCGAGTTTCTGTGGCGTAACGGGCAATATGATCTGGCCGAGGCGGCGTATAACCAAGCACTTGAGATTGCCCGCCGCACGATTGGCGAGGATCATCCAAGCTTTGCCACCCACCTGAATAATCTGGCGGGGGTGTATTTGAAAAAAGACCGATTTTCCGAGGCGGTGCCGTTGTTGGAGCAGGCTTTGGGTATTTTTACCGACCGGTTGCCTGCGGGGCATCGTAATATCAAGAAGGTACAGGAAAAATTACAAACTTGCCGGGCGGCGTTGGCGGTGGGGGAGTGAAATAAATTGCCGTTTTGTAAAAAACGGCTGCGCCCGCCCGCCCCACAGGCGGGCGCACTTGCGCCCCCCTCGGGCGGTCGCCGCCGTTTAGCCCGCTGTGATCGCCTGTGCGGCGGCCCAGCCGGAGGACCATGCCCATTGGAAATTGTAGCCGCCCAGCCATCCGGTGACATCCACGGCTTCGCCAATGAAATAGAGGCCCGGAACGGATTTTGCGGCCATAGTTTTTGACGACAGATCGTCGGTGTTGATGCCGCCCACGGTGACCTCGGCCGTGCGGTATCCTTCGGTGCCCGACGGGCGCAGGTGCCATGCGCGCAGGCGGGTGACCAGATCGGTCACCCGCGCATCCGACCAATCGGCCAGATTGCCCGACAGCCCCAGATCATCGGCGATATGTCCCACCAACCGCGCGGGCAACAAGGCGGAGAGTTCCGTGGCGATGTTGCGCCGCCCCGCTGTTTGGCGTTTGTCGCGCAGCGCGTCCAAAAGCGTGCCTGATGGGTCCAGATCGATGATAATATCTTGGCCTTCATGCCAATAGCTGCTGATTTGCAGCCGGTTGCGCCCATTTTGGGGATCGACTTGCCACCGGTGGCGACGACAAGGTTTTGGCAGGCGACGGTAATGCGCCGACCCTGACGGTCAAGATCAACGTCAAAACCGCTATCCGTTTTTCGAAGGTCCTTTATCGAGGTATTTACCCATACCTGTGATCCCGCGCGATCAATTTCGCGATGCAGCATTGAGATGATGTCTTTGGCAGAATGATCACAGAACAATTGCCCCAGCGTTTTTTCGTGATAGGCGATGCCGTGGGCATTCACCATGTCCAGAAAATCCCATTGGGTGTAGCGTGACAGTGCCGATTTGACGAAATGTGGATTGCCAGACAGGTAATTTTCGGGGGATGCATAGATATTCGTAAAATTGCACCGCCCGCCGCCCGAGATGCGAATTTTTTCACCGGCGGCTTTTGCGTGATCAACGACCAAAGCGCCAGGGACGTGGGCGGCGCACATCAATCCTGCGGCCCCGGCGCCTAATATGAGCGTGTTTATCTGCATCTATCCCATCGGCAAATTTGCGGTTCATTGGTGTGTTTATATTATTTTTGCTGGTAAGAAAGTGCAAATGCGTGTAGCTTTGTCGCAACGATCCCTTAAGGGACATGTCAGAGGCAGTAAAGGCGAGTATTCCATGACTGAGATGGTCTATGGTTCCGTCCCCGTATCACGGGGTGAACCCATTCTTCCAAAATGGTGGCGCACAATCGATAAATGGACGCTTGCGGCCATTTTGGGATTGTTTAGTATTGGATTGCTGTTGGGCTTGGCGTCGTCGCCGCCGTTGGCAGAAAAAAATGGTTTGGCCCCATTTCATTACGTGCAACGACAAGCCTTTTTTGGCGGTCTGTCGATTGTTGCAATGATTGTCACCTCGATGATGGGTCCTCAATTGGTGCGCCGCTTGGCGGTTGTTGGGTTTATTCTCTCCTTTGTGGCGCTGATTTTGTTACCATTTTTTGGCACTGATTTTGGTAAAGGCGCTGTGCGTTGGTATGCGTTGGGGTTTGCCTCGGTGCAACCGTCCGAATTTCTAAAGCCTGGGTTTATTGTTGTGGCGGCGTGGTTGATGGCTGCAGCCCAAGAAATCAATGGCCCCCCCGGTCGTTTGTGGTCTTTTGCTTTGACGATTATTGTCGTGTTCTTTCTGGCGATGCAGCCAGATTTTGGACAGGCCTCCCTTGTTCTTTTTGGGTGGGGTGTGGTGTATTTCGTGGCCGGTGCGCCGATGATCTTGTTGTTCATTTTGGCAGGATTGACAGTGGGCGCTGGCGCTGTTGCCTATAATCTATCTGACCACTTTGCGCGCCGCATTGATGGGTTTTTGTCGCCTGACATTGATCCGCGCACCCAGATCGGCTATGCGACCAATGCGATCCAAGAAGGTGGCTTTTTTGGTGTAGGCGTTGGTGAAGGACAGGTGAAATGGTCGCTGCCTGACGCGCATACAGATTTCATCATCGCGGTGGCCGCCGAAGAATACGGGTTCGTCATGGTGGCGTTGATCCTGTTTATTTACGGATCTATCGTGCTGACGTCTTTGTCGCGATTGATGCGTGAACGCGACCCGTTTATACGGCTGGCTGGGACCGGTCTGGTCTGTATGTTCGGGGTTCAGGCGGTAATCAATATGGGGGTTGCCGTGCGCTTATTACCTGCGAAGGGCATGACCCTTCCGTTTGTGAGCTATGGCGGATCCTCGCTTATTGCGGGGGGGATCGCGATGGGTATGTTGCTTGCATTTACCCGCTCTAGACCGCAAAAAGACGTCGCTGATATTTTAAACGGACGCAAATAATGACGAAATCA
>RGAJ01000283.1 GCA_009920225.1 Paracoccaceae bacterium | reverse complement strand
GCCATTTCAATGGCAGATGTCGCAGGCGCATAGAACGCAGATCCTGTTTTCAACAGGCCAACGATTTCTGCACCGCCATCACGGGTACGTTGGATGATCGCATCCAATTTTTCCTGTGTCGTCCAACCCATGGATACCAAATCTGGCAGTGGGATACCCGCAACAGTCGAATAGCGCGCCAAAGGCACCATTGTGTCGCCGTGGCCACCCAAAACGAACGCTGTCACGTCGCGCATGGACACGTTGAATTCAACAGACAAGAAGTGACGGAAACGTGCGCTGTCTAAAACGCCCGCCATGCCGACAACCTTGTTGTGGGGCAAGCCAGAGAATTCGCGCAGCGCCCAAACCATGGCGTCCAATGGGTTTGTGATACAGATCACGAATGCGTTTGGCGCATGTGCAGCAATGCCTTCGCCAACAGATTTCATAACTTTTAGGTTGATGCCCAACAGGTCATCGCGGCTCATACCGGGTTTGCGCGGTACACCAGCGGTGACGATACATACGTCTGCGCCAGCGATGTCTGCATAGTCATTCGTGCCTTTGAATGACCCGTCGAAGCCTTCGGACGGACCTGATTCCGCAATATCAAGCGCTTTGCCTTGCGGCGTGCCTTCTGCGATGTCGAACAATACAACGTCGCCCAATTCTTTGATTGCTGCTAGGTGCGCGAGTGTGCCACCAATCTGTCCTGCGCCGATCAGCGCGATTTTAGCTTTGGCCATGGAAGTCTCTCCGGTCCGGTTGATTTGATGGCGTTTGGGTAGTCGTTTTACGCCTTTTACGCAAGAGTGCTGCGCTGCGGCGCAAACAAACTTTGGCTGTTCTTTCGTTGGGTGTCGCGGTAAACCCAAAGATATACACGGCTTTTTGCGGGTTTGTCTTATGCTCACCGATCCATATTTTTTTGCCATCGCTGCGTTCGCGGTTGTATTTGCGGGCGTGTCAAAGGGGGGATTTGGGTCAGGTGCTGCTTTTGCGGCTGGGGCGATTCTTGCAACGGTGATTGATCCGGGGCAGGCGATTGGGATTATGCTGCCTTTGTTGATGCTCATGGATGTGACGTCTTTGAAACCCTATTGGGGCAAGTGGCTTGGCCGCGACTCTTGGGTGTTGGTGGTCGGTGCGCTGCCCGGTGTGGCCTTGGGCGCGCTGCTTTATACGCGGGTTGATGCGGATGTCTTTCGGTTTTTGATCGGCGCGATTGCCCTTGCCTTTGTGGCGTGGCAATGGGGCCAACGTGCGGGTTGGATCAAAACGGCACACCGTTCCTTGCCAGAATGGGCAGGGCTGGCCGCAGGTGCAGTGGCGGGGTTCACCAGCTTTATCAGCCACGCCGGCGGCCCGCCCGCCGCTGTTTATTTGCTGTCAAAACGCCCAACAAAAACACAGTTTCAGGCGTCGACCGTCATCATTTTCTGGGCAATCAATGTGGCCAAGGCCATTCCCTATACGTTTTTGGGGTTGTTCACATGGGAAACGCTTGCGCTTGATCTTGTCTTGGCACCCTTCGCAATTTTGGGCGTGTTTATTGGGTTCAAGGCGCATTATTGGCTGCCTGAACGGTGGTTCTTCGCGGTCACCTATGTGCTTTTGGTTGTGACGGGTGTGCGATTGATTTGGATTACGCTGACTTAATTTTCTGCACTGCGGCAAAAATGCCCTTGAACTTTTCTTGTTAAAATGCCCTATTCCCACGCAAGATTATTGCGGAGGAAAATCATGGACACTGTCAATCGCCCGTTTCGTTCGGTTTTATATATCCCCGGATCCAAGGATCGCGCCTTGGACAAAGCGCGTGGATTGCCGGTGGATGCGATTATCTTTGACCTAGAAGACGCCGTGTCCCCCGACGCCAAGGTCGATGCCCGTGCAACGTTAAAAGCTGCCTTGGCCGAGGATGGCTATGGATCACGCTACAAAATCATCCGCATCAACGGATTGGACAGCGCGTGGGGCCAAGGGGATATTGATGCGCTGCGCGACGCGAATGCCGATGCGTTTTTGATCCCAAAGGTATCACGCCCCGATGACGTGCAGGCGGTTGCCGATCTTTTGGGCAATGGCAAACCGATCTGGGCGATGATTGAAACGCCTTTGGGTGTGATGAATGCCGCCGCGATTGCCGCGCATCCGCAGCTTTACGGGTTTGTCGCGGGCACGAATGATTTGGCCAAAGAATTGAATTGCCGATACCGCGCAGACCGTTTGCCGAAGCAAATGGCCTTGCAAACGATGCTGTTGGCCGCGCGTGCCCATGATGTGATCGCCATTGATGGTGTTTACAACCAATTCAAGGATGATGATGGCTTGCGCGCCGAATCTGAACAGGGGCGTGATTTGGGATTCGATGGGAAAACCCTGATCCATCCGGCACAAATTGCCATCGCAAATGAATGCTTTGCCCCCTCTGCCGCAGAGATCGAATTGGCCGAACGCCAGATCGCAGCCTTTGAAGAGGTTGAAGCCTCTGGCCAAGGTGTTGCAGTTGTGGATGGTAAAATCGTAGAAAATCTGCATGTTGAAACAGCAAAGAAGACTTTGGCAAAAGCCAAAGCCATTGCTGAACAAGATGCGGAGTAAATTATGACACTACTTATTATCGGTTTGATCCTGTGGATCGTGCCTCATTGGCTTAAACGTTTGGCACCAGATCTGCGGGCATCCATGGGTACGCGGGGGCGTGAGCTCATTTCCATTCTGCTGTTCGTGGGGCTTGGTCTTATGATCTATGGCTATCGTCAGGCAGATTTCGTCGACGTCTGGTCACCACCTGCGTTTTTGGTGCATCTCAATAACTTGATCATGGTCGTGGCCGTTGCGGTGTTTGCCATGGCACATACCAAAGGCCGCCTGCGCGGGCGCTTGCGCCACCCGATGCTGTTGTCGGTCGTGTTGTGGTCGATTGCGCACCTTTTGGTGAATGGCGATTTGGCCTCTATCGTGTTGTTTGGCGGCATGTTGTTCTGGGCTGTTGTGTCAATGATGTTGATCAACCGCGCGGAAACGTGGGAACGTCCTGCACCCGGTGACAAGGGCCGCGATTGGTTGTTTGTTG
>RGAJ01000282.1 GCA_009920225.1 Paracoccaceae bacterium | reverse complement strand
CAAGAGCCGCCACAGTCTGCGGCGCGTCGGTTGACCTATGTCGATGAACGGGTCGCGCAACCCTATGTCACCCGCAGCTATTTGGCACCCGAACGGGACAGCGGCGATCAACACCGCGCCGCGGCGCTGACGCTTTTGGCCGATGTTCTGAGCGCGGGGCCAACATCGGTTTTGACCCGCAAACTGCAGTTTGAGGCGCAAAAAGCGATCTATGTGAATGCGTCCTATTCCGGCATCTCAGTGGATGACACGTCCTTTAACTTGGCCATTCTACCCGCCGAAGGTGTCACGTTGGAACAGGCCGAAGATGCCTTGGACCAAGCGATCACCGAATTCATGGCTGAGGGCATTGATGCAGACCAATTGACGCGGATCAAAATGCAATACCGCGCCAGCGAAATCTATGCCCGCGACAACACAAACGGATTGGCCAATGCCTATGGTCGCGCATTGGCGTCCGGGTTGAGTTTGGATGATATCCACGATTGGCCCGATATCCTGCAAGGGGTCACGGCCCAAGAAATCCTTGATGCGGCCAAGGATGTGTTTCAAATCAACAATTCGGTCACGGGTTGGGTCAGCAACGGGAAACAAGGCTCATGATGATGCGTATCGTTACTTTTTGTGTTGCATGGATCATGGCAAGCCCGCTTTGGGCGATGCCAGAAATACAAACATTACAAAGCCCCAAGGGCGTCAATGCGTGGCTGGTCGAAGATCACAACATCCCCTTTGTCGCGCTAGAGCTGCGGTTTATCGGGGGCGCATCGATTGAACCGATGGAAAAACGTGGTGGCGCCGCGCTTATGACCGGCCTGTTGGAAGAAGGCTCAGGCGACATGGATGCCCAAGCTTTTGCAACGGCGCGCGAAAACCTTGCCGCATCCTTTGGGTATGATGTGTACCAAGACGCGCTGTCGGTTTCGGCCAAGATGTTGACCGAAAACCGTGATCAGGCGGTCGCGCTTTTGCGGCAATCTTTGGTGACACCCCGCTTTGATGACGATGCGGTGGAACGGGTGCGCGCGCAGATTTTATCAATCCTTGCGTCGAACGAAAAAGACCCCAACGATATTGCCTCAACCGCATTTAATCGCGCCGCCTATCCCGATCATCCCTATGGCAGCAATTACGAAGGCACCCCGGAAACGGTTGCCGCCCTAACCCGTCAGGATCTGATTGATATTCATCGCACCCTGTTGGTCACTGATCGCGTGATCGTATCTGCGGTGGGCGATATCACGGCCGATGAATTGGGACGCCTGATTGACACGTTGCTGGATGGTTTGCCCGCAGCCTCTGACACCCCGTTGCCAACCGATGTTCAAGATCAGCTTAGCGGTGGGGTCAAGATTATCGATTTCCCAATACCGCAATCCGTGGTTCTGTTTGGACACAGCGGCATTGCGCAAAGCGATCCAGATTTCTTTGCCGCCTATATCCTGAACCACATTCTGGGGGGTGGCGGCTTTGAAAGCCGTTTGATGACAGAAGTGCGCGAAAAACGCGGCCTAACCTATGGCATTGGCACATTCTTGGTCGGGCGGGATTATAGTAACCTTTTGATGGGTCAAGTGTCATCGTCCAACGATACCGTCGCACAAGCCATTGAGGTGATCCGCGAGGAATGGCGCAAAATGGCCGAAACGGGCGTCAGCGAAGAAGAATTGCAAGCAGCCAAGACATACCTGACAGGGGCCTACCCATTGCGGTTTGATGGCAATGCACCAATTGCCAACATCTTGGTGGGCATGCAGCGCATGGGGCTTTCACCCGACTACGTCGAATCCCGCAATGATCGGATGAATGCCGTCACACTTGACGATATCAATCGCGTGGCCAAACGGCTGCTGCAGCCTGACGATCTGTTTTTTGTTGTGGTTGGTCAGCCTCTGAACCTATCCGAGAATTGATTTTCAATTTTTTCAAAAGAGTGCTTTCGACCTATCGCCATTAGCATGAAATGCGAAATGGGCGTATACGGTTTACAGGCAATGAAAGAAAACCGATGACCAACGATACCTATTATTCCCCCACGGGTGGCTTGCCGCCGCAAACGCAGATCCTGACCGATCGCGCGATGTTTACCGAAGCCTATGCGGTTATCCCCAAAGGGACCTATAGCGATATCGTGACGTCCTTCCTGCCGTTTTGGACCGGCATGCGGATGTGGGTGATTTCGCGCCCCCTCTCAGGATTTGCCGAAACCTTTAGCCAATATATTGTCGAGCTGTCTCCAAACGGCGGCAGCGACAAGCCCGAAACAGACCCCCGTGCCCAAGCGGTGTTGTTTGTAACCAAAGGCACCATTACGCTCACCATAGACGGCGCGCGACATATGATGGATGAAGGCGGATATGCCTATATCCCTGCGGGCAGCGATTGGACGGTCACCAACGCATCTGACAGCGTGGCAGTGTTCCATTGGGTCCGCAAAGCCTATCAATTTGTGGACGGTTTGGACAAACCCGATGCTTTTGTCACAAACGAAAAAAATATCGCCCCGACCCCGATGCCAGACACGAATGGCGCATGGGCGACGACACGGTTTGTGGATATGGCCGATATGCGGCATGACATGCACGTGACCATCGTAACCTTTCAACCCGGTGGTTTGATCCCCTTTGCGGAAACGCATGTGATGGAACATGGTCTTTATGTGCTTGAGGGCAAAGCGGTCTATCGCTTGAACCAAGATTGGGTTGAGGTCGAAGCAGGCGATTACATGTGGTTGCGCGCCTTCTGCCCGCAAGCCTGCTACGCGGGTGGACCGGGCCCATTTCGGTACCTGCTGTACAAAGACGTGAACCGCCACATGCCTCTGTAAAAGGGCGGGCCCTGCAGAGGCGGGGCCATCACAATGTTTTTATCGCCACTGCGCTGATCCAGCGCTATACTGGTCCCATTCCAAAGGGGAGCTTTCCGATGAAAACGATTACCAAAACGACATTCCTAAGCGGCGCAGTTCTTGCCCTGATCACCACTCTTCCAACCCTGACCACCGCCGCAGACATCGACCCAACGGTCGCGGCGCGTCAAATGATTATGAAAACCCTAAAAGACGGCATGGGCC
>RGAJ01000281.1 GCA_009920225.1 Paracoccaceae bacterium | reverse complement strand
TCAGTGGTCATTTCGATAGTCTCCGTTTGGTTGCGGAAGTCTCTATCGGGTATGTCCTTTGAAAGTGGTGGGCGACCTAGGAATCGAACCTAGCGTGCGTCTCCGCGAGGGAGTTACAGTCCCCTGCCACACCTTGCGGCCTGTCGCCCACTTTCATCGTGCGTTACGATGTGTGAGGGTGATTACCTGTGTTAAAAAACATCGTCAACAGGAAAATCCCTTGAAATGACAACTGTTTTCAAGGCAGAAGGCCAAACAAAGGCAAAAGGCGCGAAAATCATGAAAAAACCGACGTGGGTTATTGAAAAAGAACAGGCGAAGAAAGCAGCAAAGGCAGAAACTGTTTGGCTTTTTGGGCTTCATGCGGTGCGTGATGCGTTGATGAACCCTAATCGGTCCATCATTCGGCTGATTTTGACAAGAAATGCGGCGGATAAATTGGCCGATGCGGTTGCTGCGTCGGGAATCACGCCCGAGATTTCAGATCCGCGCAGATTCGCAGCACCTCTTGATTCTGGATCGGTTCACCAAGGGGCCGCCGCCGAGGTGAAACCATTAACATGGGGAACATTAGAAGACGTCGCATTGGCGTCTGGCGAAGGTGCGCCCCGATTGGTTTTGTTGGATCAGGTCACAGATCCGCATAATGTGGGGGCGATTTTGCGTTCTGCCGAAGTCTTTGGCGCAAGCGCGGTTATTGGAACGCAACGACATAGCGCGCCGGAAACGGGGGCTCTGGCCAAAACCGCGAGCGGAGCGTTGGAGCGGCAACCCTATCTGCGTTTGCGCAACCTATCGGACACGATCGTCGAATTGCAGCGCATGGGGTATTTGGTGATTGGCCTTGACGGTGAGGCGGAAGAAACGATTGACGCTGTGGCCGCAGCAAATCGCGACCGCGCGATTGCCATTGTTTTGGGTGCCGAAGGACCAGGTTTGCGCCAGCGGACCAAGGAAACTGTGGATCAGTTGGTCAAGATTGCCTTTGCAGGTGAATTTGGATCGCTGAACGTGTCAAACGCCGCGGCGGTCGCGCTGCATACCTTGCGAACATATGGGTGAGTGATGCGCGTTGTGTTCGTGGCTGTTGTCCTCGGATGGGACGCACATTGGTGAGGTAACTTGGGGGCGATCCCTTCACATCTGTGGCTTGCCCCTTATCTCTATCGATAAAGGGGGCACACCATGGCATATGAAAAAATCGCAACCTGTTGTTATTGCGGAACGAAAGCGGCTTTGGTGCTGCGCGGTAACACGCAACATGAATTGGCGTGTTCGTCCTGTGGTGCGCCGTTGTCCGTGATGAAACATCTCAAATCGGCGCAAGCCCCCGAGATGCATCATTATTCCAAGATGCCCAAGGTGAAAAAAACAAAGAAAAAGAAATCCTCGCATAAAAAGCTTTTCAAGATGGCGTTTGATGTTTTGGACGATATATTCGACTAGTCTTTAACTTTTAGCCATTGGCAGTGTCATGACCGATCCGTTTTATTCCGTTGCAAGCCCACCAGACTTTGACAAACCTGTTCGGGTTTTGATCGCGGTGTCATGCCATGACCGGCATGTTGCCGGTGTGATGGTGCAGGCGGCGCAGGCGGTTTTGCATGCCCATCCAATTGATGTTGATGTGATCGAGGTTGAGCGCGTGGATGAATTGCCGTCCGCCTTGGCGTTGTCGGCGCGTATGTCACAATTTGATGGGTTTATGGCGCTTTGCCCTGTGTCACTGGATTCGGTGGCCTTGGGGCAGGTGCGGGACGTCTTGGGGCTCTGGTCGATGCAGGGGAATTTGACAGGGGCGGCGATTCTGTCAGAAACGTCAAATGCCCCTGATGTTGAGGCGTCGAATGCTGCGAATGCGCTCTTGCATCTTATCGCCTTGGGGCGTAAGTGGGGCGCTCAGCGAAAGGGGATTGGATTCCGTCCTCATTCCGATGAACACAACTAGCCATTGGCGGCACGACGGTATGACCAAAACATCTGGCCTTTCAGGCAATCAAAAGCGCAAAATGAAAACAGCAAGCCGCCTTTATGCGGTTCAAGCCCTGTTTCAAATGGAACATTCAAGCCAAACGGTTGATGTCGTTTGTGCGGAATTCCTAAACCATCGCTTTGGTGCAGATATTGATGATGCCACTCTACAAGAGGGTGACGTGGATCTGTTCCAAGATATCGTGCGTCACGCAGTGAATTACCAAGCCCCGATTGACCAAATGACGGATCGTGGATTGGTGGCAAAATGGCCTTTGGGGCGCATTGACCCCACCTTGCGATCCATGTTTCGTGCCGCAGGGGCGGAATTGATGAAACTGGACACGCCGGCCAAGGTTGTGATTGCGGAATATGTCGATTTGACAGCCGCGTTTTATCCCGATGGCAAAGAATCAAAATTCGCGAATGCTGTGTTGGATCATATGGCGCGCGATGCGCGTCCTGACGATTTCCAAGCCTAAGACCCTTCGCAGCGTCGTTTTGCAAAGTTCCTGACGTTACGTTTTGGTTATCATATTCTAAAAATATGATATGATGTGTCATACGAAAAGGAATTTCGGATGCCACAGATCGTCAAAACATATATTCAACAGGTCCTTATTGGATTTTCAGTTTCGGCTGTTTTTACCGGCATACTCTTGTGGCAAAACGTGGCCAACCTTTGGCATTTGGTCACACATGATCCCATCGGTCCATTGGCGGTGTTTTTGCTGTGGATGTTTTCGGGAATTGTGTTCGCGGGTGTGCAATTTGGCATTCGTATCATGTCACTGTCTGATGATGATGACAGCGGACCAACACGTGGCTTGCCTGTCAGGGCGGCTTTGGTGCCGCAACCGGTCAAGATTGCAACACCAAAACGCGCGCGCAAGCTATAACGCAGTCGCTGCAATTTTGCGGCGCAATGCATCCATAAGCTTTTGAACATTCTCGGCATAGCGCGGATTTGACAAGGCGCCCGCGTCGTCAAATTCTTGGGCCGCAGTCGCGACGCAGATTGCGGGGGTTGCGATGATATCCGCACCCAGCGCGATCAGGCAGTGTCGTGTATGATATTGTGCTGTTTCACCACCTGTGCGCCCTGCGGCGGCG
>RGAJ01000029.1 GCA_009920225.1 Paracoccaceae bacterium | reverse complement strand
TGGGTTGCCTGTGATCCGACACGACCTGTCCGTCGTGCAAAACATGCAACCGCCGCGCCGCTTGGTCCGCATCCACACCATAGGTCGCAGGATCAATGGTGTTAAGATCGTCAAACCCAAAGGAAATATCCCGCGCGGTTGCATAGCGCTCATAATGGCAGATTTCCGCGTTACAGATCGGACAATCGGCGTTGTATAGGATGCGTGTGGTCATAAAGGATAGATAGAGCACCGCGCCCCAACTTCAAGGCTGTTTTTAGTGCTAAGTGTGTTCAATGCTTGCCCCGCGAATCTATGCGAGCCATTGCTACAACTTATGGGTATTTATTTCTTGATCGGGTTTAGGTTTTGATTGTATTGTAAAAATACTGCTAAAAATAAATTTTTTGATTACGAGGGTGTGTTGAAGCAAACCGATTACGAAAATCATCCAGTACATAACAATCTTCAGGAAATCCTTAATAAGCTGGACGAAGATGACAGCAGCGACATTGATGTCAGAGAGTTGAAAGCCATTTTGGACTACATGTCTTGGATGCTTAGTCAAAGTGACGTAGCCCTACTAAAAAAAGACGATTTGGACGGTGCTAATCACGTATGTAATCAGATTGCCGGCTACAAAAATGGCTCGATGGGGCCATCAGCGGCGTTGCAGACTATCTTGCCCTTACTGACTACTTTTTACACTAAATTGCCCTATCCACGTGTTCGTAAAATTTTTCGATCCGAAGCAAATGAGCAGCTTGAATTACTGAGGCAAGAAGCCGAGGCATTAAGAGAGAAATTCGCAAACGAAACTCAAGAGCTACAGAAACAATCTGTCCAGTTTGCGAAGACTGCCAATGAAAAGCAAAACGCAAATACCGACCGCCTTGATATGCTTAAGGAGCAGTTGGCGGAGCTCAAAGGTAGCTTTGATGCGTTACTTGAAGCCGAAAAAGTCCGTTGGAATTCAGAGGTCTCAGCAATCTACGAGAAAAAGAAAGCAGAGCTTGCTGAAGATACCAAAAATAAAGTTGCTGAACTTGAAGAACTAATTGATAAATTTGACACCAAGAATAAGGAATTAGATCAACTGCTAGAGGCTTCGGGTAATATAGCTTTGGCGGGGGGCTTATCCGCCGCGGCAGACAAAGAATTCAAGGAATACAAATTATTTAGGAGGTTCTCGGTTGGTACCTTTGGTTTGTCCGCATTATTGTTGATTTATATATTTAACCAATATGTGACAACTACTGACACGTTTCGTATTTTGGATTTTATTCAGCGGCTACCTCTTTCTGTTATATTTGCCTTGCCAGCACTGTACTTTTCAAGTGTTGCGCGCAGTCATCAAAATGCTGAGCAGCGCTATAGATCATTAAGTTTGCGCGTTGCGTCATTTGCGACCTACGTCAAAAGTATAGATGGCACTATTGCAGAAGATGAAATACGTTTGAAAACTGAGTTATACAAGGAGCTGGCCTCCGAGTTTTTCAAAGAGCCAAAGGAACCAGAAAGTATCAAAATCGGTCGACGTGATTTCACCGACGTGATTGAAAGTATCGCGACAAAAGTTGTGGAAAAAATGCCAGGTTCTCGTAAGTCCTAGTCAATCGTCAGATTGACACGCGCCGACCGCCCCCATGGGCGGCGCATTCCGCTTCGCCCGCAGTCGGCTTGGAACATTTAAGATAGGTTGGACGCGTTTTTAAGGTATCTTGTCTGGGCCGTTATGTCCGCGCGATACAATTCGGTGATTGCTAAAATTGATCCACTGGATCAATTTTTATCCGCAATCACCCCCCACAGATCATATTCGCCTGCTTCATCGACCTTGACCGTGACGATATCGCCGACGGACAGGTTTTCGAACCCTGCGTCGATAAACAGGTTGCCGTCGATTTCGGGGGCGTCGGATTTGGTGCGGCAGGTGGCGCCGTCGTCGTCGATTTCATCTACGATCACATCCATGATCTGACCCACTTTGGCGGCTAACTTCGCCTCTGATATGGCTTGGGCCTTTTCCATGAAACGGTCCCAGCGGTCTTGTTTTATTTCATCGGGCACATGATCGGGCAGATCGTTTGATCGTGCGCCATCGACGTTTTCATATTGAAAACATCCCACACGGTCCAATTGAGCCTCGTCCATCCAATCCAGAAGGGTTTGGAATTCCTCCTCGGACTCGCCCGGATATCCGACGATAAAGGTGGACCTGAGCGTGATATCGGGGCAGGCATCGCGCCATGCGGCGATTTCATCCAGCGTTTTCGCCGCAGCCGCAGGGCGGGCCATGCGTTTGAGCGTTTCAGGATGCGCATGTTGGAACGGGATGTCGAGATAGGGCAGGATCAGCCCATCGGCCATCAGCGGGATCAGGTCGCGCACATGCGGATAGGGATAGACATAGTGCAACCGCACCCATGCGCCGAGCGACCCCAAATCCCGCGCCAGATCGGTGATATGGGCGCGGTGGCCGCGATCCTCGGCATATTTGACATCGACGCCGTAGGCAGAGGTGTCTTGGGAAATCACCAACAGCTCACGCACGCCATTTTCGACCAGTTTTTCCGCCTCGCGCATCACGGCATGTGCTGGGCGCGATTGCAGGCGGCCGCGCATGTCGGGGATGATACAGAATTTGCATTTGTGGTTACAGCCTTCGGATATTTTCAAATAACTGTAATGGCGCGGGGTCAGTTTCACGCCTGATGCAGGCAGCAGATCGATAAAGGGATCAGGGTTGGGTGGCACCGCAGTGTGCACAGCGTCAAGCACCTGTTCATATTGGTGCGGGCCTGTCACGGCCAAGACCCGCGGATGCACGCCCGTGATATATTCGGGGTCCGCCCCCAAACAGCCCGTCACGATCACACGGCCATTTTTGGCAAGCGCCTCGCCAATTGCCTCAAGGCTTTCGGCCTTGGCGCTGTCGAGGAATCCGCAGGTGTTCACGATCACCGCATCAGCGCCCGTGTAATCTGGGGAAATCCCGTATCCTTCGGCCCGCAGGCGGGTCAGGATGCGTTCGCTGTCCACCAACGCTTTGGGGCAGCCCAACGACACCATCCCAATGGTGGGTTGGCCAGTACGGCGGTCATCACGGATCTTGGCATTTGCCAAATCGGGGCGGAGGTTGGGCGGGTTCGTTGTCATGCGCTCTCTATACCGTTTCCATTTTCGGGGAGCAAATGAAAAGCATCCGAATTTCACCCCTTGACGGTTGGTTCGATTTGATATCCCATAGGTTGCAAGAGGGATTTTTATATGAAGATAGTTAAGTATATTATACTGGCCGTTTTGGCCATCGCTGGCGTCTGCATTGGTGCCATTTCATTTTTACAACGGGATATCGCGGCGCATCATCCTGCGGTTGCGGGGGCTGATTTGCCTGCTGTGATCCCTGTGCGTGATTTTTACGCGGATCGTCGGGCGACATGGGGGCATGCGGTGTCGGCTTCAGGGCGCTTTGTGGCTTATGCGGGGACCAAGCTGACCGAACAGTATATGTTTATCCGCGATATTGATCAGGATCGCGAAATCACATCCATCCAAAAGGACGGTGATTTTCTGTGATCCGCATGTGGATGACCTGCGCATGATGGTTTGGGCCTGTCGGCCATTCTGACCCGCGCCAAAGGTGTCGATGCGGCAGGTCCTGCAATCGTTAATATCCACGGTGGTCCTGCATCGTTGGCGCAACATGAATACGCACACGGGTTTCAATTTCTGGCCAACCGCGGTTATTCCGTTCTCTCGGTCAATTTTCGCGGGTCTGCGGGATATGGCAAAGCGTTCCAAGCGGTGGGGTTCCGCGCCTTTGGCCGTGCCATGCAGGACGATATTGTCGATGCGACCCAGTGGTTGGTGGAACAAACCGAACGCTTTGTGCAGGCCGCACAGGATGCGGGCAAAGATATCGAGACGCTCTATTTCGATGACGAAGGCCATTGGGATTACCATTGGACCAACAACGTGATCCGCACCCGCCGTGTCGAAGATTTCTTGGCCAAGCATCTGGGCGGACGCTCAGGCGGGTGGGATATGATCGAACCGGCGCTGCCGTATTTGAAGTGATCGACCACCGCGCCGTTACAACACCACCTGTGGTGACCAAGTCGGGGAAATCGCACCGATGCCGCGTGCGAATTCTTCGAATATGGACAACACCCAAAATAGGATAGCGTGGTCATATGCACCAAGAATCCATGTGATTGCCGCGTATGGCACATAGAAACACATGACCCAGAACAAGATGACGAAAAACAGCGCCAACATATGTGGTATACTGGCTGAGCTTTGCAGACCTTTGTAAAGCGGTGGGATATGCGGGATCAACAAATACCCACCCGCAATCAGGATCAGGATGAAATGTAAAAGCGTCGGCAGCAGTGTTGACCCAAACATCACCATGACCCAGATATACTCGCGCGGGGTGCTGTGTAGTCCGTCAAACAAGGTTTCAAGGGTGATCAGGGGCCCGTTCGGCGTTTGCACATAATGCACATAGGCAATGATCGACACCCCCAAAATGGCAAAGATGACGAAACCGCCCACGACATCCACGATGCCCCAGACGATGGCACGGCCATTCAAACCCTGCCGCAAACAAAACCGCGTCAAGCCGATGGATGCAAAATCCGACTCCCCGTTTAAAACGGGCAGGATGACAAAAAACAAAACAACGGATTGTTCAGATGATGTGTTGTCTGGGCGCCAAAACCAACCAATGACAATCGACAGGATCGCGAACAGTATCAGGATAAAGGATAGGCGCAGCACGACGCTGGGGCCTATTTTACGGTGCTCAAGAAGGGCGACTGCGAGTGCGCTTGCGACTGCGCCTAGGACAAATATTGAGATCGCATATCCAAATAGGGTGGCGCCGGCATCACCAAATGTCGATATCAACCCAATTAAAAGCATCAATACGGCAAGAAACACTGGAAAGCGTACCCACGATTTTATTCGAGTGTAATAATTTAAAAAATACAAGCACATAAAAATAATGATCAGCAGGGCAAGTGTTATAATTCGAACAAAGGGCGTCGTCGTGTCGGCAATAGTCACGTCGCCCAATCGCGGGGCATCCCCTGCGACCCATTGACCATAGGCCGACAACATCGGGTAAACGATGGCAAAGAGCAGCGTCAGATACAGTAAATGCGCATTCCACGCCCTGCTTGGGGATGTCGGGGGGTGGTTTTGGATCACCTCATGGTAGGAAACCCGCCGATCCACCCAATTCAGCACGCGGGTCAATGTGGCGCGATAGAGCGTTTTTTCATGCAGTTGATTGTAAGACAGCATAAAAATCGCCGATTTCCTGCGTCTTTCCATGGTAGAAGCCGAAATACCACAAACCACAATATCACTGTCGGCACAAGCGTCCAAGAAATGTAGGACGGCAGCCCACGCACCAATTCAAATAAATACGACATGTAAAATCCGCATAAAACTTACCCACTGTCACCTTAGACTATGGTTGTGTTGGGTAAAGCCATTTTGCACATATCTTGGCAACAGGTTGCTTATGTCTGAAATCCCTGTTGTTGCGTTGGTGGGAATGGATTAGAGGTGTGTCAGCACAATTTGGGGGCTGTTATGCGTTTGATTAAATCTTTATTTCTTGTCATTTTTTCTTTGATCCTTGTGATCGTCGCGGCGTGGTTTGTTATTCCCAAAGACCGCATCGCGAAAGAGGCGTTGAAACGCGCCGAGGCCCAGATTGGCCGCGCCATTACCGTCACTGGTGACGTGGATATGGGGATTTTTCCGAACCTCTATGTCCGCATGGCGGGTGTATCTGTGGCGAATGCCGATTGGTCCGAGGCTGGCCCGATGGTTACGGCGGATCAGCTGCGCGTTGGGGTGGCGTTGATGCCCGCCTTGTCGGGCGACGTGCAGATCACGGAATTAGAACTGGTGTCCCCACAAATTCGGCTTGAACTGTCTGCAAATGGCCGCGCGAATTGGGAATTCGGTACGCCCTCAACCGCATCTGAACCTGCGACGGCCACGGCTTCCTCTGATGCGGGATCAAGCGGCCCTACGGTTTCCTTGCCCTTGGCCAAAGTGACAAACGGTGCGCTGTCGTATCGCGACCATGCCACGGGTCAATCTGTGACCCTGCGCGATGTGGACGCCACGATAAAAGCGCCGGCGTTTGACGCGCCCGCCACAGTTGCGGGGCGCGCGACCTATGCCACGGGGCCAATCACCTTTGACGTTACAGTTGGAAGCCTTGCGACGCTTTTGTCAGGGCAGCCCGCCAAGGCGACACTGTCGCTTGGTGCCGCCGGCGGATCGGTTGGATTTGACGGCATGCTGTCTGTGGCGCCCGACGTTGCGGGGGATCTCACTTTTGACATTGCAAATACGGCGGGCTTTGCATCTGCGTTTGGCGTGGATATGGCCGCGCCACCGGCAAATTTGGGGGCCTCTGCACAGGGGACAACCGCGATCACCGCTTCGGCAAAAGGCGCGAACCTGTCGTCCTTGCGCCTGGCATTGGGCAAGAATACCGTTTCGGGTGATTTAAAAATTGCGCTGGGCGATGTGCCGATGGTGAGCGGTTCAATCGCGCTTGGGGATTTTGATCTGCGCTCTGGCGCAGCGGCGGCATCCTCTGGCGGGTCAAGTGGTGGATCTGATGCGTCGTCTGGTTGGTCAACCGCGCCGATTGATGCCAGCGCGTTACATGCGGTCAACGCGAATGTCGGGTTTTCGGCCCAGTCGATTGCAACCGATACGCTGAACATGGGTGCGGTCGCTGGAACGATCACGATTGATGCGGGTCGTATGGTCGCGGCATTGGATGGGGCGACCGCCTATTCTGGTCAAGCCAAGGGACAATTTGTCGTAAATGCCCGTGGGGGTTTGTCGATGGCGGCACAGGCCACCGGCGCAGGATTTGAAATCCAAGGTTTGTTGTCTGATCTGATCGACCAAGACAAGGTACAAGGCAAAACAGATTTCGCGATTGACCTTTTGGCAGTGGGAGGATCGGTGGATGCGCTGATCAAGTCATTGAAAGGCAAAGGAAACCTTGCCATAAAATCGGGCCGTTGGACGGGTGTGGATCTGGACAAAGTGCTGCGCTCTGGTCAAGTGGACAAGGGCACGACCGTGTTTGACAACATGGGGGCCAGTTTCCAAATTGCAAACGGCGTCCTTGATAACCAAGACCTTAAATTCACCTTGCCGAATTTTGAAACCACGGGGGCAGGGCAGATTGATTTGGGCAATCGCATGATCGACTATATCATCAGCCCCAAAGCCACCAAGGCCCGCAATGGCGAAGGTTTGTCTGTACCCCTGCGGATCAAGGGATCGTGGGACAACCCCAAATTGACCGCAGATTTGCAAGCGGCCATCGATCAAAATCTGGCCAAGGAAAAAGCCGAACTTGAGGCAAAGGCCAAAGCCAAGATCGAAGAAGAAAAGAAAAAGCTTGAGGACAAAGCGAAAGCTGCGATCGATGCGGAAAAGAAACGCGTTTCCGTGGGGCATGGAATGTTAAACCGGTTAAAGAGACAGATGCGAACGTTTGGGAAGGACGACATCGGCGGGATGACCGTCGAATTCGTGATCGTGTTCCCGATCTTGATGATGACTTTTGTTCTGTTCATGGGCTGGGCATTTGCAACGATGCGTTCGGCGATGATCTTGGACCATGCGCAGCAAACCGCGCGGGCCTATGCGATTGGGTATTTTGTCGATGAAAAGGCGGTCGAAGATCATTTGGACAGCTACTTGTGGAATGTTTCCGCTGCAAAAGAGGTGTCGACAACTGACTTGCCAGCCCCCACTGCCAAAGTCGTTGACGCCCATGGCTATGTAACAATCACGATCACCATTCCGATGCTGCGACTGATTAGTATCGTGGGCTATGCAAGTGTTTTTGAAAAAATGGTGTCGTCCACCACGACGGTACAAGTTCGCGCTGTCATCGAAGGTCGCCCATGAGAACGCAGCTTAAATCAAACTGGCGGGATGAATTCGGCGGATTGACCCCGGGCTTTTTGATTTTCTTGATTGGTTTTGTGGTATTGTGTGGTGCGGCGATGAACCTCAAATCGACGCGCATTCAAAAAACCCGCATCGAAGGCGTCGCACAGGCGATTGCCTTGGAATTGGTCAAAGGGTTAAATAATCCCGAAATTTCAAAACAAGAGGCGTTGAAAAAGGCGTTTCAAGCTGGACGATTTGTGTCCTTTCGGGAAAACATCAAGGCCCCCGTGTATTCAAACCAATTTTTGAACGTGTTGGATACCTATCTACAGGATATCACGACCATCACATATAGCCACTATGACGCCGAGACCTTGAAATTTACCGCTGATCCGTCATCGATGGATGCGGTGATGGTTGAAATGGAATTTTCCAAAGCCAAGGGAAACGCCTTGGTACGGCAGTTCTACGATGGTTTGGGGACAACGCGTGACTTGACCGTTCGGGCGGTGGCAGATGCTTATGTTCCGACGTGCTCTCGTGGTGGTTTGTTTGCGAATACATCGCTGCGCATCAACGGAACGCTGGATATCGGGTGGGGGAATTGTGTCCGTTCAAACGGAAACCTTATTCTGAATATCTACGTGGCTGCGGGACCAAATGTGGAAATTTCGGTCCCCGACAAAAACAACCTTTCTGGTGCCGGCGCACCGGTTTTGTCGCCAAAAATCCTTCAATTTAGATCGTCGCGAAACAAGGAATTCTATTATTTTGATCGCGTCCTTGCAGATATGATGACGGGTCGGCCCAGTGAATTGGTGCCTAATTTTTACGTGAGCCCCGAAGTCTTGCACATAAACGCGATGCAGACCTTTCCCCTGACGGGAAACCGCAAGAATTTCTTGGTGGTCAAGCGCAGCGATTTGCCCCCAAATCGGATCATTCGTATTTCAAACTGTAAGGATAATACCCTTCTTCTGGCGAAGGGGGATTATGACCGCATCGTTTTGATTTCTGACTGCCCAATGGATATGTTGCGCGGCGCAGTGTTTTCACAAGCGATTGTTCTGAATACGCGTCAAGGCGGTGCAACGATGGATTTTCGAAACGATGCTGTGATCGGCGATGGCGCGACCTCGTGCGATCCCAACGCAGGCGTTTTAATTTGGTCCTTGGGTCAGATCGACTTTCGCAGCGATCTTAAAGCGTTTGACGCCCAAGTGATTTCTGGACGATTATTGCGAAATCCAGATATTGATCCCTTTAACCCTGATCGTCCCTTGGCAGAAGACACGCTTGCGTCTGATGTGGCTGGGATCGAAATTGGGAACCGCGCGTTCTTGCATGGCAGCACGTTTAGCGCTCACAAGTACATTCGAATTCTGAACCGTGCGGTCATGACGCGCTGTTCAAATCCAACCGAAGCCAATCGCCTGTTTCGAAAATACTTCCGCGTCGGGTTAATCTAACATCGGTTCGAAAACGTCATGATATGTCGCCCTTAGGGGTTGATTTTGCCCGTTTGCCTTGATTGTGTGTTCACACAAATAAGGAGAGGTATCATGCGGTTTTCCGCGCTAGAAATCCTAAAGCAAGGCCTGACTGGAAACAAAGGTTGGACACAGCATTGGCGTGATCCGGCCCCGAAATCCAATTACGATGTGATTATCATTGGCGGTGGTGGCCACGGTTTGGCGACAGCGTATTATTTGGCAAAAAACCATGGCATCACCAATGTGGCCGTTTTGGAAAAGGGCTATATCGGGTCGGGCAACGTGGGGCGCAATACAACGATCGTGCGCGCGAACTATGGTCTTCCGGGAAATTCGGAATTTTACAGCCATTCGTTAAAGCTCTGGGAAAGCCTGGAACAGGATTTGAATTACAACGTGATGCATTCGCAGCGCGGTATTATCAATTTGTTCCATTCCGACGGTCAACGCGATGCATTTGTACGGCGCGGCAATGCGATGCGCAATCAAGGCGATGATGCAGAATTGTTGTCACGGGATGATCTGCGCAAAATGGTGCCTTATTTGAATTTCGACAATGCCCGTTTCCCTGTGCGCGGCGGGTTGATGCAGCGACGCGGCGGTACGGCGCGCCATGACGCAGTTGTTTGGGGGTTGGCCCGCGGTGCGGATCAGCGCGGCGTGGACATCATCCAAAATTGTGAAGTCACCGGTATCGATATTGAAAACGGTGTGGTCAAAGGGGTGCAAACCACCCGCGGGCCGATCACCGCGAAAAAAGTTGGCATTGTGGTTGCTGGCCGATCCTCCCAAGTTGCGGCGATGGCGGGGATGCGTTTGCCCATCGAAAGCCACATTTTGCAGGCTTTCGTGACCGAAGGCATCAAACCAGCCATTGATCACGTGATCAGTTTTGGCATGGGACATTTCTATATCAGCCAATCAGACAAAGGTGGTTTGGTCTTTGGCGGTGATCTGGATTTCTACGCGAGCTATGCCCAACGCGGAAACCTGCCGATGGCTGAACATGTGATGGAAGCAGGCATGGCCTTGATGCCCGCCATTGGCAAGGCCAAGGTGCTGCGGTCTTGGGGTGGGATCATGGATATGACGCCAGACGGAAGCCCGATCATCGACAAAACGCATATCAATGGGCTCTATCTGGATGCGGGATGGTGCTATGGCGGGTTCAAGGCCGTTCCGGGATCGGGATACAGCTTTGCCCATTTGATGGCCACAGACACCCATCACGAACCTGCGGCGAAATTCCGATTGGATCGTTTTAAAACCGGACGCAGCCTGATGGACGAAGAAGGCACAGGCAGCCAACACAATTTGCATTAGGGGACAGGATCATGAGACTTACTTGCCCTATTTGTGGCGAACGAGATCGCCGAGAGTTTTATTACCAAGGCGCGGCAACCATTTTGGATCGACCCGATCCCGAAGCGGGCATCGAGACATGGGATGACTATCTGCACAACCGTGACAACCCAGCGGGGGAAACCCGTGACCTGTGGTATCACGATGCGGGCTGTTCGTCATGGATCGTTGTGACCCGCAATACAGTCACACACGAAGTTCTGGGATCAGAGCTTGCCAAAGATGTCAAAGGACGTAAATCATGAGGATTGCAGGCTACGGACAGATTGACCGCGCTGCACAGGTTAAATTTTCGTTTGACGGCACAGCTGTCCACGGCTTTGCTGGGGATACGGTGGCCTCTGCGTTGTTGGCGAATGATATCCGCTTGGTGGGACGGTCATTCAAATATCACCGCCCGCGCGGCATCATGACCGCAGGCAGCGAAGAACCCAACGCAATGATGACCGTTGGCACAGGGGCCGCAACCGATCCCAACGTGCGCGCCACCGTCCAGGAAATCTTTGACGGTTTGGTTGTGCAAAGCCAAAACAGATGGCCATCGTTGAATTTCGATATTCTGTCGGTCAATGATCTGGCCGCGCCGTTTTTGTCGGCAGGGTTTTATTACAAGACCTTTATGTGGCCAAAATCATTCTGGGAAAAGGTCTATGAACCTTTCATTCGTCGCGCGGCGGGCTTGGGGACTCTGTCGATGCAGGCAAACCCGGATAAATATGACCGTGCGTTTGCACATTGCGATCTGCTCGTCATTGGCGCGGGCCCAAGCGGGTTGATGGCCGCCTACACGGCCGCGCTTGCAGGTTTGGATGTCATCCTTGCCGACGAAGATTTCGTGATGGGTGGCCGCCTGAACAGCGAAGATGACGATATTGACGGGCAATCAGGTGCGGTTTGGGCCGCCGATATGGTGGAACAGCTTGGCGC
The DNA here is from genome assembly GCA_009920225.1 of Paracoccaceae bacterium. Classification (GTDB taxonomy): domain Bacteria; phylum Pseudomonadota; class Alphaproteobacteria; order Rhodobacterales; family Rhodobacteraceae; genus CAJXSD01. The sequence continues at coordinate 429 of RGAJ01000029.1, read as the reverse complement.
GATGGCCAATGTGCGTTTGATGCCACGTACCACGGTGACAGGGGCCTATGATCAGGGGACCTTTGGCGCGGTGGAACGTGTGTCCCATCACATGGGCGCGCGTGACAAAACGCGGCCGCTTGAATGTTTTTGGCGCATTTCTGCAAAGCGCGCGATTTTGGCGGCGGGCGCGTTGGAACGCACTGTGGCCTTTGCGAATAATGACCGTCCGGGCATCATGACCGCTTCCGCTGTGCGCAGCTATTTGCATCGCTATGGCGTTGTGGGGGGCGACCGCGTTGCGATTTTTGGCAACAATGACAACGCGTTCAAAACCGCAACAGATTTGGCCAAAGCCGGTGTCCACATCAGCGCCTATATCGATAGCCGACCTGACGCGCAGATCACGGGGGATTTCCCGATTTATCGCGGGGCTGAGGTCTATGACAC
>RGAJ01000280.1 GCA_009920225.1 Paracoccaceae bacterium | reverse complement strand
ATATCCTAAAACCCAGGAGGCCAAGATGTTAGTTGTCGTATCACCCGCGAAAAAATTGGACACCACCCCACTAGAGATTGCCACGACGGAGCCCATCTTTTCCGAAGACGCAGTGAAACTTGCAAAAAAGGCGGGCACACTATCGGTAAAGGGCCTGCGGGATTTGATGCATATTTCCGAAGATCTGGCCAAGCTGAACAAGATACGGTTTGCGTCCTTTGGTGACCAAGATCGCAAGGCTGCGATTTATTCGTTCGCCGGCGACACATACCAAGGGTTTGAGGCGGCAACATTGAATGACGATGCGCTGCGATGGGCCCAAGATCACATGCGCATTTTGTCGGGGCTTTATGGCGTTTTGCGTCCGTTGGACGCGATTGAACCCTATCGTTTGGAAATGGGCAGCAAGCTGCATATCGGTCGGGCTAAATCGCTTTATGCCTATTGGGGGGACCGGATTGCCACAGCGCTCAATGAACAGGCCTCTGAGACAGGCGATCGGGTGTTGGTGAACTGTGCAAGCCAAGAATATTTTGGCGCGGTTGATCTCTCTGCCTTAAACCTGCGTGTGATCACGCCCACGTTTTTGGAGCAACACGCCAAAGGTCCCCGCGTGGTGAGTTTTTATGCCAAACGCGCACGTGGTGCGATGGCGCGCTTTATCGTTGAAAATCGGATTACCGACGTGGATGCGCTGCGCGATTTCGATGCGGGCGGCTATGCCTATGTGCCCGACATGTCCGAGACAGATAAACCCGTCTTTCTGCGCGATTCTGCCTAGGTGACATTTGCATCAACGCCCCGTATAAGGCGCGCGAAACAGCATATTCGATAAGGACGACAGATATGACAGTACAGGTTTTTGGGCATAAATCCCCCGACACAGATTCGACGGGATCGCCGATTGTTTGGTCTTGGTACCTCAATGAAGTCAAAGGCATTGCGGCTGCGCCAAAATTGTTGGGCGAACCGAATACAGAAGCGGCCTTTGTTCTGAAACGTTGGAACCTGAACAAACCAGACATCATCGCAGGCGTCGACGCGGGTGCCCCTGTTGTTATCGTTGATACAAACAACCCTGCTGAATTGCCAGAAGGCATCAATAACGCAGATATCACTGCTATCATTGATCATCATAAATTGGTTGGCGGTTTGGAAACCAAAGGCCCAATTGATATCACCATCCGTCCCTTGGCCTGTACCGCGACGATCATGGTTGATCTGATGGGCGACGATGCAGCGAAAATGCCCGACGCCATCAAGGGGGCTGCTTTGTCGTGTATTTTGTCCGATACACTAGAATTCCGCAGCCCCACAACAACCGACCATGACCGCGCTGTTGCGGAAAAACTGGCCGCGGATCTGGGTATCGACATCGCATCCTATGCGTCCGAATTGTTTGAGGCGAAATCAGATATTTCTGCGTTTTCCGATGCAGAATTACTGCGCATGGACTCAAAAGAATACACAGTGGACGGTAAAGAATTCCGTGTGTCCGTTTTGGAAACCACTGCGCCAAAGTTGGTTTTGGATCGCAAGGACAGCCTGATGGCATCTATGGTCGATGTCGCAAAAGAAGACGGCGCAGACCAAGTTCTGTTGTTCGTTGTCGACATCCTGAACGAAGAGGCAACTTTGTTGGTGCCAAATGATTTGGTGAAAACCGTGGCGGAAAAATCATTCGGCGCGACAGTGTCCGGCGATACAGTTGTCCTGCCCGGCATCATGAGCCGCAAGAAACAGATTATTCCAAATCTCAAGGTCTAAAGCCCCTTTGGCGGGCCGTGTGATGCGGCCTGCCTATTCTATCGCGGTTCCAAATAGGGCGATGACGATCCCCAATAGGGCAAGCCCCGCATAGACAATCCAACGCTGTTCTTTACGGCGCCACGCGAGATGGGCGGCCAAGGCCGCTTGCAGCGCATAATAGACGGCAAAGGCGCGACTGGCATAGGCGATGATGGCAAAGACATCAGATGACCACGTCAACGCGATCCCGATCCCAACCAATATTGCATAGCTTTGGCGTTGTGAAACACGGCGCGCTGTCAATTCGACAAACAAACCACCGCCACCGGCTGTATCTGCGACGGCCGCGCTAAATTGTGCGGATAATGCACCAATGACCAACAAGGGCGGCAAGATAACAGCCACCCCTTGCATCAATGTGATGATCTCGGTTTCATTGACGCCTTCGCGCGGGATTGGGACAAACATCACCAAAAGCGTAACGTAAATGATATATATACTGGCTGAGATCCATTGCGCCCAACGCATGGATCGGATGCGTGTTTCAGCGTCATAGCTGGCGCCCAGATATCGGGATGTTTCAAACCCCTGCACCGTGACCAAGAGACCGAAAATCAAGAACAGACTGTCAAGCGAGGGGGGTTCCGATTTTGACAGGATCGGCCCCTCGGTCGATATGTGGGATCCGGCAAAAATCGAAAGCGCCACCAAAAGCGCCGCGATAATCGCAAGCTTGACACTTACTGTGATGCGCTCGGCTCGTTCGAGCGCCGAAAATCCTTTGCCCCACCCCAAGACAAGGATCACGACGAAGACGCCAGTTGTGACCCATTTGGACGAATTCACTGGGACAGTCTCAAACAGGCTTAGGGCAAATTCCCCGAAAAGATTAAGGTAATAGGCCACCGAAATAATATAAGCGATCCCCAACGCCCAAGACGACACATGTTCCAGAATGTGTTCGCTCTGGTCTGCTGCAGGTGCGGCGCTATGTGCGATGGAATAGCGCAAAACATGCCCAAACCCATACGCCACCGCACATAAGAGCGCCATCACCAACGGGGACCACATGCCAAAATGCGCACCCAAAACTGGGCCAACAATCAAAAAACCGCTGCCAATGATCGAGGCCAGGGGCGTGATCGTGGCCGACCACAGGGTCGATTTCGACCAACGCGAAAACGACAACTGCCAAAGCGCGATTGCAAAGGCCAACAGGATAAAAAATGTAGGGAACATGGGGCAGGGAAACACACTTGCGACAGGATTGGGGATCGGTCATACAGGACAAGCCCGAAATTGCAATGAAAATGGTCAAAGTTCAATGTCGCAAATCATCAC
>RGAJ01000279.1 GCA_009920225.1 Paracoccaceae bacterium | reverse complement strand
GCAAATGTTGTTGATAATCCGGATCAAAGCGATTTTTTCACCCCTGCGATTGTGGATCGTGATCCCGTCACCGTTGCAATCGGAACCGAAGGAACCGCGCCGATCTTGGCCCGCCAGATCAAGGCGATGATCGAAGAACGCCTTGCCCCCAACCTTGGGCTTTTGGCCAAAATTGCGGGACAGTTTCGCAGCTTTGCGGAAATCCTGCCCAAGGGGGCCGCGCGCCGCGCCTTTTGGGCGGATTACTTTCAAAAAACGGGCCCCCGTGCCATTGACCAAGGCGAAGAGGTTATTCGCGCCGCACTCGACGATTTGTTGATCGAACATCAGGGGATCGCACCCCGAAAGGGGCATGTTGCCTTTGTTGGCGCAGGCCCGGGTGATCCAGATTTGTTAACACTCAAGGCACGCAAAGAATTGGATCGCGCCGATGTGGTGATTTATGACCGCTTGGTGGGTCGCGGCATTTTGGAATTGGCCCGTCGCGAAGCAATCATGATTGATGTTGGCAAAACCGGTTTTGGCCCGTCTACGACGCAATCTGATATTAACGCTTTGATCGTCGAACACGTGTCTGCCGGCGCATATGTTGTGCGCCTGAAAGGCGGTGACGCCACCGTCTTTGGGCGGCTAGACGAAGAAATCGACGCCATCGTCCCCACAGGGGCGTCTTGGCATATTGTGCCAGGCATCACATCAGCATCGGCGGCTGTTGCTGCCTTGGGGCAATCGCTGACAAAGCGCGGTCGCAATACATCGGTGCAGTTTTTAACGGGCCATGATGTCGTTGGATTTGCAGATCATGATTGGCGTGGGCTTGCCCGCGAGGGCGCCGTTGCCGCAATTTACATGGGCAAGAAATCTGCCCGTTTTATCCAAGGTCGCCTTTTGATGCATGGCGGCACTCCGAAAACCACGATCAGCATTGTCGAAAATGCGTCACGCCCCGACCAACGGATTTTATCCACGACGCTTGCCGAATTTGCGTCTGTGTTTCACGACCATGACATTGCCGGACCTGCGTTGATCTTTCTTGGGCTTGCACCGCGCCAGATCGACCTGTCCGACGTGACCCCATTCTTGCAGGAGATGGCATAATGCCCCGACCATTCACCCCAAAAATCATCACCGCAAATGCCTTGATCGAAGGTGACGGGCGTTTTACGCACAACCCATTTCCGCGAGGAATTTCGCAAAACAGGCCCGTCAAATTATTTTCACGGCAAACAAGAGCACGACACCAATGTATCAGTATAATGATTTCGACGCCGCATTCATCGCAGAGCGCAACGCACAATTCCGCACCCAAGTTGCCCGTCGCATCAACGGCGCATTGACCGAAGATGAATTCAAACCGCTTCGCTTGATGAATGGTGTCTACCTTCAATTGCATGCGTATATGCTGCGCGTGGCAATTCCATATGGAACGTTAAACAGCGCACAAATGCGCCAATTGGCCATGATCGCAGATCGTTGGGACAAGGGCTATGGCCATTTCACAACGCGCCAAAACATTCAATTCAATTGGCCAAGCTTGTCCGATATTCCAGATATGCTTGATGCCTTGGCGCAGGTTGAAATGCATGCGATCCAAACCAGCGGCAACACCATTCGCAACGTAACCGCAGATCATTTTGCGGGTGCTGCGGCGGACGAAATCGCCGATCCGCGCCCCTATGCGGAATTGATCCGTCAATGGTCAACAGATCACCCCGAATTTCAATTCCTGCCGCGCAAATTCAAAGTTGCCGTAACAGGCTCCGAACATGATCGTGCCGTGACGCGTGCCCATGACATCGGGTTGCGGATGGTGCGCAAAAATGGCGATGTCGGCTTTGAGGTCATCGTGGGTGGCGGTCTGGGGCGCACCCCGATGATTGGCAAGGTGCTTCGCGACTTTTTGCCCGTCGCGGACCTTTTGCCCTATTTGGAAGCCGTTGTTTCGGTTTGGAACCTGCTTGGGCGGCGCGACAACAAATACAAAGCCCGCATCAAAATTACGGTCCATGAACACGGGATCGAGGATATCCAAGACCGTGTTGAAACCCGATTTGCCGAAATTCGCCCCCAATTTGACGGCGCGGATCAAAAAATATTGGCGCAGATCAAGCCACATTTTGCAAAGCCCAAGTTTGACACCGCGCCTATTGTGGGCTTTGAACATGCCTATGCCACTGACCCCGTGTTTCGGTCTTGGATTGACACGAATATCGCACCCCATGCCCAAGATGGATATGCGATTGTGTCCATCAGCCTCAAGGCACACGGCCAAACTCCGGGCGATGCAACGTCCCACCAAATGCGCGTAATCGCGGACATGGCAGACAAATTTGGGCACGACGAAATCCGTATCAGCCATGAACAAAACGTCATCCTGCCCCACGTTCACAAATCTCATTTGCCTGCGCTGTTTGCCGCGCTCAAGTCTGCGGGATTGGGAACCGCGAATATCGGACTGATTTCTGACATCATCGCCTGCCCGGGCATGGATTATTGCGCCTTGGCAACCGCGCGGTCGATTCCGATCGCACAACAAATCGCAACGCATTTCGATGCCTTGAAAATTGAACATGAGATCGGGCATCTGCAAATCAAGATTTCGGGCTGCATTAATGCCTGTGGCCATCACCATGTGGGTCACATTGGCATCTTGGGCTTGGATCGTGCAGGCGTTGAAAGCTATCAAATCACATTGGGTGGCGATGCAACCGAAACAGCCGCGCTTGGAACACGCGTCGGACCGGGGTTTTCGGCCGATGATATCCTGCCCGCGATTGAACGTTTGATTTTTGCCTATTTAGATCTGCGCCAAGATGAACAGGAAACTTTCCTGAACACCTATCGACGCATTGGCATCGAACCATTCCAAAGCGCGCTTTACGATCCAAAGGACACCCATGCCACTGCTGCAGAATGAAAAACGCGCCTATGTCGATGCCTTGAACATACGGTTCAAACATCATGGCGCGACTGCGGTCCTCCAAGCGGGTCTAAATGACCCGAATGTGGGGCGCATCGCGATGGTGTCAAGCTTTGGCGCCGAAAGCGTTGCGCTCTTGCACCTTGTTGCGATGGTGGATCCGATGACGC
>RGAJ01000278.1 GCA_009920225.1 Paracoccaceae bacterium | reverse complement strand
CGTGGCGCGAATGGACACAAAGTGCAGATGTCGATGCAGACGATGGCTGTTTTGCAACTCACGACATCTTGGATCAAATTGAGGCCCTGTCAGAGCCATTGGTCAAGATGGCAGACGGGCACTATTATATCGAACCCACCCGCGCGTGCATCACGATTGATGTCAACACTGGGGCTGATACATCCCCTGCAGCAACGCTCAAGGCGAATATCGCAATGGCGCGCGATTTAGGACGACAGCTGCGGATGCGGGGGCTTGGTGGGCAAATCGTGATTGATCCTGCGCCGATTCCTAAAAAAGATCGTAAAATATTAGAAAGCGCAATCAAGGCTGCCTTGAGAAAAGATACGGTAGAAACCAATTTTGTAGGGTTCACCCAAATGGGCTTGATCGAACTACAGCGCGCGCGCGTTCGTCCATCTTGGATCAAATAAGACGACAGGACCCAAGAAATCTTGGGCCCTGTCTTTGGATGCTATTTCTTTGGTCCAAAGTCGTCTTTTGAAATCACGCCGTCTGCATTGCGATCCGCCATTTCAAGCATCATGAGCGTTGCGTCCAAAAATTCTTGACGTGACACTTTGCCGTCGCTATCGGCGTAATTGAACTCAAGGGTTAACGCCTCTTGGATTTTGTTCATTCCACCTTTGCCATGGCCTTCACCGCCACCCGCATTTTCGGCCATATCTGCCGCGCGGGCTGCGTCGAAATCTTTATACTCGGCCGCGTCGATAAACCCGTCTTCGTTTGCATCGAACGTCGAAAAAATATCGCTGCGTCGTTCGGTCAAATCTTCGATGCTGACAACGCCATCACCAGACAAATCCCAGTTTTCGATAAAATGTCCACCAGGTTGACCTTGGGCGAATGCAGCTGTTGAGAGTGTCAAAACCAAGGATGAGGCGAGTGCGATATGTTTCATTGTTTTTCCTTTCATATGGCATTTATGGAATATAAACGCACAGCAAGAAAAATTCCGTCGAAAAATATTCAATTATTTTTATATGATGCGAAAAAATTAATCCAACCAATCCCAAACAAAGGCATAGCGATTTCCGACGTCAGGCCATTCCAATTCAAAGGAAACGCTTTTCCCACGGATTTCTACCGGAACATTTAGATCGTGTACGACATCCAATGTCCCTTTGGCGCTAAATTCTTTGATCTGGAGGCTGTTGGGGATTTTACGTGTGAACAAAATTTCGGATTTAAAACGTTGGGTTGGAAACCGAATAAGTTCGACAACGTTTCGCGTCTTTAGGTCTGACATCTCGGCATATCGCATTTCATTATTAAATTCACACCGTTCACCCTGTTTGATGGGGGGATCAAATTCGTAGATATAATTTCGCATATCACCCGCTTGATTTTCGCGTTTGGGGATCATGCCGTTTATACGGACGTAGGACGGAGGGCTTTCAGACCTAAGGCCCACAACGATTTCTTTGACTTCACCGCGCACGACAAACAATTTGACTTGTCGAGTATAGCTTGTTTCACTTTCGTTTGCATTCACGAACGCCTTTTTGTGGATCAATTCATACAGGAAATTGTGGCCCAAGTTACTGTCACCGTAGTGGATCATATAGTTCTGGATTTGTTTGAATGCACTGCGCACCGTCTCTTCGCCAAATTTCTTTAGGACGACTTTGGTATGAGCTTTCACGGTTTCGGGTGAGATATCCAAAGTTTCGGCTATTTCGCTCCGTGTCGCGCCTTCGTAAATCAGCTGTAAGATTTCAAATTGTCTATCTGTTAAAATCGGTGGAAACACTGCAATCCCCTCACTTTTGAAAGGTTCATAGCTTAAAAGCGCCGCGTTCGCGACGGGTTATCTATAAATTTCTGTCAATTTCATAACTTTTTATAGTCTAACTGTACATTAGTCAAAAAAACCCCTGAACACGAGGCTCAGGGGTTTTTTTATTGTATGAAACGAGCTCAGCCGTCGATGCGGATTTTTTCGTTTTTCGGGTCGTATGGGCTGTCGACGGTGACTTCGGCATTCCAGAGCGCGCCCATGATTTTGACCTGAAGCTTTGTTCCAGGAACGGCCAATTCATTTGGCACATAGCCCAAGCCGATCTGTTTTTCGAACGCAACAGAATAACCGCCAGATGTCAGACGGCCAACTTTGGTGCCGTTCAAATCCAACAATGCCTCTTTGCCCCATGGATCAGCGTCGCTTGGTCCGTCGATCAGCAGGGTGACGCATTTAAAGCGTACGCCAATCTTTTCCATGGCGTCTTTGCCTTGGAACTCTTTTGACAGATCGACAAAACGTGGCAAGTCGGCTTCAAGTGGGGTCGCATCGCGGCCCAATTCGTTGCCAAATGCGCGATATGATTTTTCCTGACGCAACCAGTTTTGCGCACGTGCGCCAACCAATTTACCGCCATGTTTTTCAAGCGCTGGAACCAATTGATCGAACAGATAGTTTTGTATTTCAATCGGGTGATGCAATTCCCAACCCAATTCACCTGTATAGGCAACGCGGATCGCGTGAACAGGGCACATGCCCAATTCAATTTTGCGCGATGTCAACCAAGGGAACCGTTTGTTGGACAATACGGTTTCTGGGTCGGCGTCTTTGATTATTTCTTTCAGGACATCGCGTGATTTTGGTCCTGCGATGGCGAAAACACCATATTGCGTTGTGACGTTTTGGATTTCGATATATCCGAATTCTTCGGCCTTATCCTCTGCGCATTTGCGCAGATAATCCGCATCGTAATCTGTCCACGCACCTGCAGATACCAAATAGTATTCGTTTTCGCCTGTGCGCACGATGGTGTATTCGGTGCGCGTGGTGCCCGCAGGTGTCAGCGCATAGGTCAAGTTGATGCGACCAACCGATGGCAGCTTGTTACAGGTGAACCAATCCAAGAATGCGGTCGCGCCTGGGCCTTTGACCATATGTTTGGTAAATGCTGTTGCATCGATCAAACCTGCAGTTTCACGGATCGCTTTTGCTTCGTCCACAGCATGTTGCCACCACGCGCCACGGCGGAAGCTGCGGCTATCGTGATCAAAGCTGTCAGAGGCATCAAGCGGCCCGAAATAGTTGGGGCGTTCCCAACCGTTCACTTGG
>RGAJ01000277.1 GCA_009920225.1 Paracoccaceae bacterium | reverse complement strand
CGATTTCACCGATCACGTTTTAGACAAAATGACGACCGATGAATTCCGCATGATGCCATTCAATTCACCTGCGGGCGCGGAATTGTTCGTCTATGCGAATGACCTATTGTCGTCCAAGGAAAAATCGGGGGACACAAGCGGTGTGTTACATATGATCCGCCAACCGGACAAAGACGGAAATGTGATTTCTGAGGAAGAATTTAGAAACTTCTTCTGCCTTTTGGTCGCGGCAGGCAACGACACCACACGCTATTCCATTGCTGCGGGGATGCAGGCGATGTGTCATCAACCCGAATTGCTGGGCCAGATGAAAGACGGTGGCGCGATCTGGGAAACCGCGCCTGACGAAATCATCCGTTGGGCGACGCCCGCGCTGTATTTCCGTCGGACCCTCACCCAGGATTTTGAAGCACATGGCAAAGAGATGAAAGCAGGCGACAAGGTTCTGTTTTGGTTTTCGTCGGCCAACCGCGACGAAACCGTATTTGACGATCCGTTTCACGTGAATCTGCATCGCAGTCCGAACAACCACTTGGCCTTTGGTCAACAGGGTCCGCACATCTGTCTTGGGATGTGGTTGGCGCGGCTTGAGGTGCGGGTGATGTTCGAAGAATTGGCCAAACGGATCACCGCAATCGAACCCAATGGACCCCATCAATTTTTACGTTCAAATTTCGTGGGCGGCATCAAATCATTGCCCGTTCGCATCACCACAGGAGGTTAAGTTATGAAAGACCGTTTACGCGCAATGTTTTGCGATCATCTGTCGATTATGCGGGGCAAGTATCTGCCCGAAAGCAAAATCACCACATCATCCACGCGGTTTTGCCGGTCAACCTTTGGCGTGCATTACGACAAAGATCTATTGCCCGCGCCTGGATCCATGATGATGGAGGGCCTTCCGGATATGGAGATGAAATGGCAGGGCGACGAAATCCGCGACGGTTGGGAACGCAACACCAAGGTGGTTTTGGGCGATCTCTATGATGACAACGACGAACCTTTGGGCCTGTGTCCGCGGGGCGCGTTGAAACGCGCAGTCACCGCATGGGAAGCCCGTGGCCTAACCCCCAAAGTCGGGATCGAGCTTGAGGCATTCGCGCTACAAGCAGATGAAAACGGGCGCTTGCGCCCCTATGATGCACCAGGTGGTGTGGTCTATGGCACAGGTCCGTTATCTGATCCGATGCGGTTTAACGATGCAATTTGGGAAATGGCGGATCGTGTTGGCTTTGCCCTTGATATGATCACCGCCGAATACGACAGCCCGCAATATGAATACACTCTGACCTTTGGCAATGCGGTTGAGGCGGTGGATAACATCGTTTTGTTCCGTCAAATGGCCCGCGAAATCGCGTTGGAACATGGGATTTTATTGACCTTTATGCCAAAACCCATTGCCGAAGCGGGTGGTTCGGGTATGCACATCAACTATTCCTTTACCGATAAAAATGGCAAAAACGCCCTTTCATCGGGGGAACGGAACACGCCCGACACGATCAACGATCTGGCGCGCGGATGTATTGCCGGCGTTCTGCATCACCATCGCGCGCTTGCAGGCTTGATTGCACCAACGGCCAATTCGTACCAACGTCTGCAACCGGGATCTTTGTCGGGCTTTTGGAAAAACTGGGGTGGCGACCATCGCAACGTAACAACGCGGATCAGCGGCGAAGGCGGGGCCAAATCACGCCTAGAACACCGAACAGCCGATGCAAGTTCAAACCCCTATACTGCGGTGGCTGGGGTTTTACAGGCGTCTTTGTTGGGTGTGGAAAACAACTACACCCTGCCCGCATATGAAACCGGTGACGGGTTTGAACGCCAAGATGCCACAGACAGCACTGCCATCGATCTAAAGGGCGCGATCAGTGATTTGAAAAATGACACCGTCTTTGGTGACGCAGTTGGGCGGCTGTTGGTGGATAACCATGTCTTTATGAAAGAAAAAGAAGTCAAGAAAACCCGCGACCTCGAGGGCGACGCCCTGCGCGATTTCTATGTCTACTATGTCTAAAAAAATCGCGCCATCCCAAAGGGGTGGCGCGACAAAATCTTGGGATCGGTAGGTCCGATCAAACCATTGACGAAACGCCAACCTGCGCAGGGCGCAAAAGACGGTCATGCAGCATAAAGCCTTCGGCGGATACCTGAATGATATCGCCCGCTTTTGTTCCTGGCACGGGGGCTTCGAACATTGCTTCGTGATGTTGCGGGTCGAATTTATCGCCAACCTGCGGGGAAATCGGGGTAACGCCGTGCTTTTTCAACACATTGGTCAATTCGCGCATGGTCAATTCAACACCTTCGATCAGGGCCGCCGCGCTTGCGCGTTGTTCGTCTGTCGCGGCCTCAACCGCACGTTTCATGTTGTCATAGACAGGCAACAAATCGCGGGCCAATTTTGATCCGCCGTAATTTTCCGCCTCGCGGCGATCTTTGTCCGCACGTTTGCGCGCGTTTTCCGCATCTGCCAAGGCGCGCATAAAGCGGTCTTTGTATTCGTCACGCTCTGCTTTGATTGCATCCAATTCGTCAAAGGCCGCAATCTCGGCTTCCATATCAATCATGTCATCCAAACTGGCCAATTCTTCTTCGGCCGCTTGTTCGATATCATCCAAAAACGGGTCTTGTTTTGGCTCTGCCATAATTCACCTCTAACTTCGATCTGCGATCAGCTTGGTCACAAGCTGCGCGGTATAATCCACAATTGGTACGATTCGACCATAGTTCAACCGCGTCGGCCCAATGACCCCAACCGCACCAATAATTTTTCTGTCAGCGTTCATATAAGGAGAAACCACCAAAGATGAACCCGAAAGTGAAAAAAGTTTGTTCTCAGACCCAATAAAAATGCGTACACCGTCGCCTTGCTGCGTTAAATCCAGAAAATCGGCGATATCACGCTTGCGTTCTAGGTCGTCGAACAGCGTTTTGATGCGTTCTAATTCACTGTCTTGTGCTTCGCCAGCCAAAAGATTCGCACGCCCCCGCACAATCAAACGTTCGTGACGTTCGCCTTCGTCTTGCCAAAACACTGCGCCGCTTGCGACCAGCTCTTGGGCCAGCACATCCAATTCGGACCGCCGCTTTTCGATTTCTGACGC
>RGAJ01000276.1 GCA_009920225.1 Paracoccaceae bacterium | reverse complement strand
CATATTCAGACGCACCATTCAGCGGCAAAGTCAGTTTCGAAGAAAAATTCGGCGTTCCCGGATCGGTCGAATGGGCGATCAATTGGACACCGCTGCGCGATGGGTTTCTCAATTCCTACACCAACACCGTCCCAACACCCGAAGGCGGAACCCATGAAGCGGGATTTTGGGCTGCGATTTTAAAAGGCATCCGCGCCTATGGCGAACGGATCAATAACAAAAAATCGGCACAAATCACGCGTGAAGATTTGACCGTGGGTGGCTGCGCGCTGTTGTCGATTTTCATTCGCGAACCATCTTTTGTTGGCCAAACCAAAGACCGCCTATCCACCGAAGAAGCGGCGCGTTGGGTGGAAAATTCGGTCCGCGACCATTTTGATACTTGGCTTGCCTCGGATACCAAATCCGCAGGGGCGATTTTGGATTTCCTTGTCTTGCGCGCCGAAGAACGTCTGCGCCGCAAACAGGAAAAAGAAACCCAGCGTAAATCAGCCACAAAGAAATTACGCCTGCCCGGCAAACTGACCGACTGTACCGCCAAAAGCCGCGAAGGCACCGAATTGTTCATCGTCGAAGGTGACAGTGCGGGCGGGTCCGCCAAAGGGGCGCGCAACCGCGAAAACCAAGCGCTTTTGCCGTTAAAGGGTAAGATCCTGAACGTCTTGGGCGCAGCATCAAACAAACTGGGACAAAACGCCGAAATCAATGATCTGTGCGAGGCATTGGGCGTGTCAATGGGCACCAAATTCAATGTGGATGACCTTCGCTATGACAAGATCATCATTATGACCGATGCGGATGTCGATGGCGCACATATCGCATCCTTGTTGATGACGTTCTTTTTCACCCAAATGCGCCCATTGATCGACCAAGGTCACCTATATTTGGCATGCCCACCTTTGTATCGTCTGAACCAAGGGGCAAAGCGCATGTATGTGTCAAATGACGCTGAAAAAGAAATCTGGATGGAAAAGGGTCTGGGCGGCAAAGGCAAGATTGATGTCCAGCGGTTCAAGGGTCTTGGTGAAATGGATGCCAAGGATCTAAAAGAAACAACCATGGACCCGAAAACGCGCAAATTGATCCGCGTGACGATCGACGAAGATGAACCCGGTGAGACAAGCGATCTTGTGGAACGCTTGATGGGCAAAAAACCCGAATTGCGGTTCCAATATATCCAAGAAAACGCACGGTTTGTCGAAGAACTTGATCTCTAACGAATGAGGCCCACGCAATGAGCAGCTATGCCGTAACGATGTTAATTGCGGGATTGGGCATTCCAATCCTTGCAGCACTGAACGCGGCATTGGGCAGGTTTATTGCATCCCCCATCGTGGCCGCCACCATTCTGTTCAGCGTTGCGTTTTCCTCATGCCTGATCCTTGCGCTGATCACGGGGCCAAGCGCGATCAAAACCGCGATGTCGGCACCAAAGCATCTGTTCTTGGCTGGGTTTTTGGTGGCGTTCTACGTGTTGTCCATCACCTTTATCGCGCCCAAGTTTGGGGTTGGAAATGCGGTTTTCTTTGTGCTTTTGGGTCAATTGATCAGCGCCGCCGCGATTGATCATTTTGGCCTATTTGGTGCAACTGTGACCCCATTAAATATGATGCGGGGCTTGGGCATTGCGGTCATGGCCTTTGGTGTGTGGATCACGCAGCGCGCGGTTTAATGATCCGCATGCTGCGCATCGCGAAGCGCAATCGCGGTCATATGCGGTACGTTGCGCTGATCAAAGCCCTGTTGCACCAGCCGATGATCATAATACTGTTCAAACCAATCCTTGATCGACGCCTCACCCGAGGCGCGGAAGGTCATCAAAACATAATCCAAAATCCCGGTACGGGTAAAATCAAGGTGCAAAAACCGCAGTCCCATCTGCTCTATCGCCCGATCCACGGGCATACCAAGACAATGAATTTGGTAGAGCGCCGATACGAATCCTGCCCGATCCGCCCCAGATTTGCAATGTAACAAGAATGGCTTTGGCAGTGTCTCTAACTGATCTAAAACCTGCAGAACATATTGCTTTTGCGGCGCATGGCGCGCGCCAAGCTTGACGGCATGCAGTGTTATGCCGAAATCATCGCACGCCTCGGCTTCGAACAAATGATGCGATAGCTGTTCTACACCGCGCAAGGTCAGGATGTTTTCAATCCCCCGCGCCTTGAGCCGCTTTAAACGGCGGCGCGTGGGTTGGTTTGATCGATAGACGTCTGGGCCCACTTTGGCGCAATTCGTCCAAACGATCCGCAAGAGCCCCGCATCCAACAGCAGAAAGTGAATATGCGAAAGAACGCGTTGTGTCGGCGTGGAAATATCCGTCCCAAATGAATGACGAAGCGCACGTTCCCACGATTTTACTATGCCGCCCAAGCGTCCGATCATTTTGCTGTCCTTTGCTGTGCTTTTCCTATTGTGGTTTGTCCGACCACGCAAGCCATTGATATTGACGGCGCCAGATTAATGCCTATCAATGCAATAAATTCGTGATTGGATCAAACATGCCCTTATCAACCGGTGTTTCATATCTTGCCATTCCTGGTCCCTCAGTCATGCCCGATGCGGTGCTGCGCGCCATGCACCGCGCATCCCCCAACATTTACGAAGGCGACTTGATCGATTTGACCTACGCACTTTTGCCCCGTCTGCGTCAGGTGGCACGGACAAAAGGTCATGTCGCGATCTATATCTGTAACGGGCATGGCACGTGGGAAGCGGCGCTTGCCAATATGGCGATACGCGGTGACCGTGTGTTGGTTGCGTCGACCGGTCGATTTGCCCATGGTTGGGCCGAAACAGCGCGCATGATGGGGATCGAAACCGATCTGATTGAATTCGGTCTAAAGACGCCCGTTGACGCCAACCAAATCGACGCTGCGTTACGGGCCAAACCCGCGGATCATTACAAGGCCGTGTTATTGACCCATGTCGACACATCGACATCGGTGAAAAACGATGTGCGCGCGGTGCGCGACGCTATTGACGCCTCTGGATCCGCTGCATTGTTGGCGGTGGACTGCGTGGCATCCTTGGGATGTGACCAATTTGAAATGGATGCATGGGGCGCCGACGTTATGATTGCGGCCAGCCAAAAAGGATTGATGGTCCCCCCCGGA
>RGAJ01000275.1 GCA_009920225.1 Paracoccaceae bacterium | reverse complement strand
GCGATGAGCCCCGGCACCTATGCCAATCGCGGCGCGGATATCACGATATACTATGATTGGTACGACAGCCCCTTTGGCGATGCGCTTGTCATGGGCACGCAAACGGGTGTCTGCGGGATCGCCTTTGCCGATGAAACGGGGCGCGAGGCAGCCTTTGCCGACATGGCGGGGCGCTGGGACCGCGCCACATTCGTTCAGGGCAATGAACAACTTGAGCGCTGGGCCACAGCGATCTTTGACCAAAAGGGCAGCGCACAGTTGGCCTTGATCGGTGCCCCGTTCCAGATCAAAGTTTGGGAAGCGCTGTTAAACATCCCGTCGGGATATGTGACCACCTATTCCGACATAGCACATCGTATCGGCAGCCCCCGCGCTGTGCGTGCGGTGGGCACTGCCGTGGGCCGCAACCCGATCAGTTGGCTCATCCCGTGCCACCGCGCCCTGCGCAAGGACGGGACTTTGGGTGGCTATCATTGGGGATTGACGATCAAACGATCCCTTTTGGCCTATGAAACCGCGCGGCTCGAGGCGGGCGAATAACCCCGTTCGGCAGCATTTCGCCATACAGGTTTTCCTGACTTGGCAGATCAGGCGATGCCGTGGATACTGGGATCAAAACAAATATGAGGCAAATGAAATGGCATTTTCAAAATCATTGGTATCTGTGTCCCTTGTTTCGGTGCTGACACTGACCGCCTGTGGCGGTGGGAATACGCTATATGATCCGAATGTGGACGATAAAACAAAAACCAAAAACGGCGCCATCATCGGCGGCGTGATTGGCGCGGTGGGCGGTTTGATGTCGGATGGCAGTGCGGTGGACAAACGCCAAAACGCATTGAAAGGTGCCATTATTGGCGCAGGCGTCGGTGCCGTTGTCGGCAACCAGCTGGATCAGCAAGAGGCCGCGTTGCGCCGCGATATGCAAAACGACAGCGTGATGATTACAAACACGGGCGACCGTTTGATCGTGACCCTGCCCCAAGATATTCTATTCGACGTGGACAGCGCCTATGTGGCGGGTGGCCTACAGTCCGACCTTGCAACTTTGGCGGGGAATTTGAACGATTATCCGAATTCAACGATCCGCATCGTTGGGCACACAGACAGTACGGGCGACGCGGCTTATAACCAAAACCTGTCAGAACGTCGCGCCCAAGCGGTGGCATCGGTTCTGCGGTCAAACGGTGTTTCGGGGGGCCGCATCAATGCCTATGGCGCTGGCGAAGATCAACCTGTCGCGTCAAACTTGGACGCAAGCGGTCGGGCGCAGAACCGCCGTGTCGAGATTGTCATTCTGCCAACGCAGAACGGCTAGGGGCTCTCTCCCCACTTGGCCCCGTTTTTACGGGGCCATTCTTTACAAAAAGCGCCTCCGAACCAGAGGCGCTTTTGTGTTTTTCGGGCATTGCATGCTGCGTTAGATCGCAGTTTTCATGCTTTCATCCAGATAGATTTCGCGCAACCGCGTGGCCATTGGACCAACCGCACCTGTGCCAACCGCTGCACCGTCGATTTCCACGACAGGCATAACAAAGGTAGATGCAGATGTAATAAAGGCCTCGTCCGCGTCTTGGGCCTCGGCAATGGTAAAGTTGCGCTCTTCTACGTCCATCTGCGCTTCGCGGGCGAACCGCAAAACGGCGGCGCGGGTGATGCCGTGCAAGATATCATTGGACAGCGCGCGGGTGATGATCTTGTTGCCCTTGATGATATAGGCGTTGTTTGATGTGCCTTCGGTCACAAACCCGTCCTCAACCATCCATGCATCATCACAACCTGCCTTTTTGGCCATCATCTTGCCCATGGATGGGTACAACAGCTGCACGGTTTTAATATCGCGACGGCCCCAACGCACGTCTTCAATGCTGATCACTTTCAAGCCTTTTTTCGCAACAGGGCTTTGTGCCAGACCGGGTTTATTTTGGGTAAACAGAACAACGGTTGGCTTTGTGGTTTCTGGATCAGGGAACACAAAATCACGATCATTCGGCGCGCCACGACTGATTTGCAAATAGATCATGCCATCGGTGATGTCATTCAAAAGCACCAATTCGCGGTGGATGTCCAACAATTCATCCTTGCTCAGCGGTTGGGGCATATCCAATTCATTCAACGACCGCGCCAACCGAACCGCGTGACCCTCAAAATCAATCAACTTGCCACCCAGAACCGAGGTTACTTCATACACCGCGTCGGCCATCAAAAACCCGCGGTCGAAAATGGAAACCTTTGCTTCGGTTTCGGGAAGGTATTCGCCGTTTACATAAACAGTGCGGGTCATCGGATGTGTCCTTTCGTAACTAACCCCATAAATCGGGGTGCGGCGGGTGAACGCCAGCCGCGTCAAACAGTAATGGTCTATCACGGTCTTCCGATAATAACAGCGGCCCGTCAAGATCTGTTACCATCACACCTTGCGCCACCAATGTCGCAGGCGCCATGGCAAGCGAACTACCCACCATGCAGCCAACCATGATTTTATACCCCTGCGCACTGGCCTCTTGTTTCAAGGCCAAGGCTTCGGTCAAGCCACCTGTTTTATCCAGCTTGATGTTCACCACATCATATTTTCCCACCAAATGGGGCAATGACGACCGGTCATGACAGCTTTCATCTGCGCAGACGGGGACTGGACGATCCATCCCGATCAATGCGTCATCCTCTGCAGCCGGCAAAGGTTGTTCCACCAATGCAACGCCCAAGCGCACCAAATGCGGGGCCAAATCGCGATACACCTCGGCAGACCAGCCTTCGTTTGCGTCTACGATTATGGTTGATTGGGGCGCGCCACGGCGCACCGCCTCAAGCCGTGGCATATCGTCGGGCGTGCCAAGTTTGATCTTTAACAACGGGCGAAACGCATTTTTTGCCGCCTGCGCCTGCATCGACTCAGGCGTATCAAGCGACAAGGTATAGGCCGTAATTTCGGGGCGTGGTTCAGGCAATCCTGCCAAGTGCCAAACGCGCTGGCCTGCTTCTTTTGCTTCTAGGTCCCACAAGGCGCAATCAACGGCATTACGCGCGGCCCCTGCAGGAAGCAGATCATACAGACCCGCCCGATCAAAATCGGACGGCAGGGCGTTGATTTCCGCCGCCACGCTGTCCAAGGTTTCCCCG
>RGAJ01000274.1 GCA_009920225.1 Paracoccaceae bacterium | reverse complement strand
GGATATACACCGGCGACCATTGTCGTGGACGCGCCGATTGAGATTAACACGCCACAAGGATTGTGGCGTCCTAAAAACGCGTCCAACCAATTCTATGGCCCCACGCCCTTGCGCACCGGAATTGAACGGTCTCGGAACCTGATGACCATCCGTTTGGCGCAAGAAGTGGGAATGGATATCATCGCCGATTATGCCGAACGGTTTGGCGTTTATGACAATATGGGTCGGTTCCTTGCCAATTCCTTGGGATCCGAGGAAACCACATTGTTCAAAATGGTTGCGGCCTATGCGATGTTTGCAAATGGGGGTGAGCGCGTTGATCCCACTTTGGTGGACCGCATCCAAGATCGATATGGCAAGACCGTGTATAAACACGATCCCCGTTGGTGCATGGATTGCGGTGAAGATCGATTGCCATCAGGGCAGGGTCCTTCGATCATTTCAAACCGTGAACGGGTCATGGACGCAATCACAGCCTATCAGTTGACATCAATGATGCGCGGAGTTGTCGAACGTGGCACAGCGGCAAAAACGGTAAATTTGCCCGTTCCAACCGCTGGTAAAACGGGGACAACAAACGAAGCCAAAGACGTTTGGTTCGTAGGCTTTACATCAAATATTGTCGCAGGTTGTTACATTGGTTACGACCGCCCTGAATCCTTGGGAACGGGCGCCTCGGGTGGTGGCTTGTGCGGTCCTGTGTTTAACGAATTCATGATTGACGCGGTGGAAAAATTTGGCGGTGGTCCATTCCGCGTGCCGCCGGGTGGTGTCTTTATCAACATCGATCGAAACACCGGCGCGCGTCTGCCTGACGATGCGTCGGGTGATAATGTTGTTGCAGAATATTTCCGTGAGGGTGAAGAGCCCATCTTTGGTGTGACTTTTGACGGTGGTTTTGCGATGGGCAGCAATTTTGAATTGATCCAACCAGGTGGCGAGACCGTGAAGCAAGTTCAAACATCAAGTGGCAAAACGGCGGTGGTTGGTCCAAAAGCAACACTCGGGACCTTGAGTTCGGGCGGTCTGTATTAGTTTGGGTTTCGAATTGCGTTGCAATTCGACAAAATGGGGGCGCTGACGCCCCCCAAACCCCCCGTTGAGTATTTTTACAAAAATGAAATCAGTTTGGTAGGTTTTCGCGAACATCGGCTTGCGCCCTGTGCTGGGCTTTTGTAAGACCGACAAAAAGGATCATGGGTGGCACAATGCGCGCAGATATTCAAAATCATGTGAATGACATCAAGAAATCGCTTGAGCTATTGCGTCAGCGTATGGATTGGGAAACGGCCACACATCGTTTGGAAGAATTCAACGCGCGCGTTGAGGATCCCGATCTTTGGAACAACCCAGAGAATGCCCAAAAGTTGATGCGCGAACGCCAAGCTTTGGTTGATGCATTCGCAAATCATGATGCGATTGAGAGCGAATTGAATGACAGCATTGAATTGATTGAATTGGGCGAAATGGAAGGCGATCAAGAGGTTGTCAAAGACGCCGAAGAGGCGATCAAAGCGCTTGTTCAAAAGGCTGCTGCAAAAGAGTTGGAAGCGTTGCTGAATGGTGAGGCCGATGCCAATGACACATTCCTTGAGGTGCATTCAGGCGCGGGCGGAACAGAAAGCTGTGATTGGGCGTCGATGTTGGCGCGGATGTATGTGCGATGGGCAGAAAAGGCAGGCTATAGCGTTGAAATGCAGTCTGAAACGCCGGGGGAAGAGGCTGGCATTAAATCTGTTTCCTATAAAATCTCGGGGCACAACGCGTATGGCTGGTTAAAATCTGAAAGCGGCGTGCATCGTTTGGTGCGTATTTCCCCCTTTGATGCGGCGGCAAAGCGTCATACGTCATTTTGTTCGGTTTGGGTGTATCCGGTTGTGGATGATAACATTGAAATCGAGGTCAACCCATCCGACATTCGGATCGATACCTATCGATCATCCGGGGCAGGTGGTCAGCACGTGAACACCACAGATTCCGCGGTTCGAATTACCCACCATCCCACCGGTATTGTGGTCACAAGTTCCGAGAAATCGCAGCATCAAAACCGCGATACTTTGGCGATGGGTGTGTCTGGAAAATCACGATCAGACGCGCAAGGTGACTGAGATCAGCCGTCTGCGCGGTTTTGATAATAGCGCAAGATATAATCGCGAAACGCAGACGCAAGCCCGCCATCCATTGGATCGCGGTTTTCATCAATTTCTGCGGCCAATTCATTGATCGCCAAACCGCGTTCGTCAGCGATTTCGCAAAATGTGCGCCAAAAGCGATCTTCGATCGACACGCTGGTGCGATGACCGCGCAGGGTCAAGGAGCGTTTTTTAGGCTTTAGGCTCATCTTCGCGCCTATGTGCGGACAAGCGTTTTGCATCCAGTTCGGACAATGCTTTTTCGCGCGATTTTTCGGATTTTGTGCGGCCGAATTTCACCGCATTTTCGTCTGCGCGGGCCTTTTTTTCGACCCGCGCTTTTTCTTTTCGAAACCGGTTTAGATTGACCGGTTCAACCATTATTTTGGCCCAATCATATCTGCGGGCACGACGATGCGGTCAAATGTTTCACCATCGACAAAGCCCAAAGCAATCGCTTCTTCGCGCAAGGTTGTGCCGTTTTTATGGGCAGTCTTCGCAACCTTAGTGGCGTTGTCATAGCCGATCGTTGGCGCCAAGGCTGTGACCAACATGAGGGATTCTTGCATCAGTTTTTCAATGCGCGCTGTGTTCGCTTGGGTGCCTTTTACCATGTTATCGGTAAACGATCCGGCCGCGTCGCCCAAAAGCTGCATAGATTGCAACACGTTATAGGACATCATCGGGTTGTAGACGTTCAATTCAAAGTGACCTTGCGACCCTGCAAATCCAACTGCCGCATCATTGCCCATCACATGCGCGCACACCATGGTCAGAGCTTCGGCTTGGGTTGGGTTTACCTTGCCAGGCATGATCGATGACCCCGGTTCGTTTTCGGGCAGGATCAATTCCCCCAAGCCGGAACGTGGGCCAGAGCCTAACAAACGCATATCATTGGCGATCTTGAACAAAGATGCTGCAACGGTTTTCAACGCACCCGAAAACATGACCATCGCGTCATGGGCGGCCAACGCTTCGAATTTGTTCGGGGCCGTCACAAAGGGCAGGCCGGTGATTTCGGCGATATTTGCTGCAAC
>RGAJ01000273.1 GCA_009920225.1 Paracoccaceae bacterium | reverse complement strand
GCTCATACGGTCCGGGAGGACAGCGATACGGATTTGGCGGGGCGACCATTGCAAATGTACCGCCTTGTGGCATTGCTTCGATCTGCGCCTTGAGAAGTTCGGTTTGCGACCCTGCTTTATACGCATGTGGCATCGCATTTTGCGTCGAGACGTCCCAACCCGGAACCGCACCTTCGACAAAATCAATGCCGGGCGACAGGATCAAGCGGTCGTAATTGAGCACAGATCCCCCCGCCAATGTGACTGTCCGTGCCGTACGGTCAATGCCAATCGCCCAATCATGCACAACGTTGATGCCATAGGCTGATGCAAGCGTGCCGTAGCTGTGCGCAATGCTGTCTAGGCTGCGGAACCCGCCAATGTAGAGGTTAGAGAAAAAGCAGGTGTAGTAGCTGCGAGATGGTTCAACCAAGGTGACGTCAATCTCACCTTTGCTGTCTTTTGCGATGTAGCGCGCAGCCGTCGCGCCACCAGCACCACCGCCGATGACAACGACCTTGGGCCGTCCATGACCGCCCGCGTTCACCAATGGTGCAGCAAGCGTCGCTGCCGCCGTGGCGCCAATAAAGTGTCTTCTGTTGATTTTCATCATACTCTCCCTGTTTTTATTCAAGATGATTGAAATAGGCGGCAAGCGCTGCGATTTCTTCATCGCTTAATCTGCCTGCCATCATTTGCATGACGGGATGCACGCGAATTTTCTGTTTATACGCATGCATGGCCACTACAAAATCTTCTGTTGGCCAACCGGTGATGGCCGGAATGCCTTGGTTGCTGCCATTGGATTGATGGCAGGTCAGGCATTCTGAGCTGAGGTATTCGCCATAATCCTTGTCACCGACAAGTGCCAAAAGCTCAGGCGACAACACAACTTCGGGTGCGATGGCGGTTGGCTGTGCCTCTGGGATATTGGCGGGGTTGTCGGAATAGATGCGCAAAAACGCCAAGAGGTTCGCGCGCTCTTGGGCGTCGGACAAACCGCGAAAGTTCATGCGCGTGTCACTGACCAAGGCTTTGGGGTTTTCGAGATAGGCGTTAAGCGTATCCAGATCCCAAACCATCCCATCTGCCCCTGCACGTTTGAGGCCATCAGAGTACCTAGAATAGTCTTCAACGCCCCCTGCGCGGCGACCAAAGACCGCGTTCAACTGTGGCCCGATCCTATTTTTCGCATCTGGACCGACTTGATGACAGGCTGAGCATTTTTTGAATACGGTTTTTCCCTGTTCGGCATCGCCGATTTCGGATGCCTCGCCAATGTTCGCGCTAACAATTAGCGACAAAGCTAAGGTCATTACAATGTGTCGCACGCGTCTCCCCGCTGTTTATATTCGAATATGTATTTTCGTTAATGTTTGACGGAAACGGCTTTTCAATCAAGATATTTTTTGGCCCCCACACGAACGGGGGGCGGATCTGCGTGATGTGATCGCTGGGATTGTTGGATAAACATCTGTAATATAGGGATTAAAAATGGAAAAGCCGCTGACTATGTCAGCGGCTCGACTTGTGTCAGATGCCAAATTTATCAGGCGTTCGCGATCATTTCGGCTTGTTTCACAATGACCTCGGCTTGTTTGATCGATGCAATATCGACCAATCGACCTTTGTAAACGGTTGCGCCTTCGCCATTTGCCTTGGCCGTTTCCATCGCTTGCAAGATTTCGCGCGCTTCTGCGACGGCTTCGGCCGATGGGGTGAAGACCTCGTTCGATAGGGCGACTTGTTTGGGGTGAATGGCCCATTTGCCGACCATACCCAAAGTTGCGGAACGGCGGGCTTGGGCGCGGAAC
Source organism: Paracoccaceae bacterium (assembly GCA_009920225.1). Classification (GTDB taxonomy): domain Bacteria; phylum Pseudomonadota; class Alphaproteobacteria; order Rhodobacterales; family Rhodobacteraceae; genus CAJXSD01. The sequence continues at coordinate 1,386 of RGAJ01000273.1, read as the reverse complement.
CCTTCGTCGTCAGAAAAATCACCAAAGGGGCCATCAACCGGCAAAACGCCGTGGGTGCGACATGCGGCAACGATTGCTGCCTGCGCCCAATGCCATGGATCGGACCAATGTTTTTGACCGTCGCGATACATGTAATAATTTTCCTGTGTCCCGCCAATGCCTGTTGTTGCCATGCCCATGGATGCCGCAAAATCGGCAGCGCCCAGTGACATCGCCTGCAAACGGGGGCTGGATGCTGCGATTTCTTCGACATGCGCGATGCCTGCGGCGGATTCGATGATCACCTCGAACGAAATTGGTTTTGTGCGGCCCTTGGCCCGTTCAATCGCTGTGACAAGCGCGTCCACCGCATAGATATCGGCGGCGCAGCCAACCTTTGGGATCATGATTTGATCCAAGCGATCAGAGGCTTGTTCCAATAAATCAACAACATCGCGATACCAATATGGCGTGTCCAATCCGTTAATGCGCACCGACAGGGTTTTATTGCCCCAATCAATGTCGCGGATCGCTTGGATCACATTTGCACGCGCCGTGTCTTTGTCGGTGGGGGCAACGGAATCCTCTAGGTCGAGGTTGATGACATCAGCCGCACTTGCCGCCATTTTTTCAAAGATTGCCGGACGCGATCCCGGACCGAACAATTGGCAGCGGTTGGGGCGGGCGACGGGTGTCGGTTGGATGCGAAAGCTCATAAGAACGTCCCTTCTGTCAAGGTTACGATGTTGCGTTTTGATACCGCAAAGGGTTATAAAATTGCGCAGCCAGATGCAAGGTGCATTTTGCAGATGCAGCATTTTCGGTGCAAACCATTCCCTCACCCATGTGCGGCCGCACCTGTAATAGGGGGAGCAATCGTCTTTGATCAGCTTCTTGAATCGCCTGTATCTTATTGAAAAGCGCTGCGGTGCATCTGCGCCCTCAGCCTTGGCCTGACAGAAGAGATTGCGGAAACTGATCGTGCAAACGCAAGATAATTCGACAAAATGGATATATTTCGAATTATCTTGCGAATTAGTACCGAATTTCCATTCGATTCAGGACTCACTTTGCGCCAAGCTGTGGCACACCTAGGTACAACACATGTTAAGGAGACCGACCATGATCAAAACACCGTATCTTTTGTTCCTTGGGGACGCGCCAGATCAACTTGCTGCCAAGGTGGCGATTGGGATCAAAGATTGGCGACCAGAAAATGCCGTTGGTCAATTCCGTATGGACGGATGCAATGCCGATTTGGGCATCACAGATATGACCTTGGCCGAGGCCAAGGAAAAGGGCGCGAAAACCCTTGTCATCGGCGTGGCAAACCGTGGCGGGATCATTTCCCAAGCATGGAAAACCGTTTTGATCGAAGCCATCGAAATGGGCTATGACATCGCAAGC
>RGAJ01000272.1 GCA_009920225.1 Paracoccaceae bacterium | reverse complement strand
GTCGAACCTTGCTGAGTTCGGCGATAAACGGATTAACGCGTCGCGCCGTTTTGCGATAGTGTGCGGGTGTTTCGCCCGTCGCCTTGCTGAAGGCTTCGTAAAAGGCAGAAAGCGTCGCAAAACCGCTGTCTAGCGCAATTGCGGAAATCTTGTCTTCGGTTTCTGTCAACAACATACGTGAATGCGACAGGCGTGTGCGCATCAAGTGCTGCTTCATGCTCATGCCCATAACGTTTCGAAACAATGCGTTTGCCCGTGATACAGATAGGTTGGTTGCCTGTGCCATGTCTTGGGCTGTGATCGGGATTGTAAAATTATCGGCAACAAACCGTAACATCGCTTCGACATGAAGCATCGCTTGATGTGAAATTTCTTCGGGAAGCGCATGTCCGGGCACATGAACCAACGTATCCCATCCTTCAAGCGCCAAGCGACGCAGGCGCAATTCGATTTCATCCAAATGGACCCGCCGCCAAGGTTTCGATTTTTGATCTCGTTCAGAATACAGGCGATCAAACCATTGGGTGTCATGTTCAGTTTCTGTGCGCGACGTAATAATTGCGCCGCCCAAAATGGCATCCACCATATCTTTTGGTAATCCCCAACGAATGAACTGGCCGAGTGACAGATAGAGGTTGGTTATTAAACCCTTCCCCCGAACTTCTGTCACACGATGGGGGGCTGCCCCCCAAAACACCGTTAATCGATTTCGTGTCAACGCTGCAGAGGCCCCCGAAAACGAATAGGTCATATCGCAGTCTTGTAAGAAGTTTACTTCGACAGATGTATGGTGATGATACGGGGTGTCGAACAAGTCCGGTACGTGTCGTTCTATGATATAGTCATTGGCCAGTGGGACGCGACTTTTATCAACCTGTTCTGAAAACGGGATCAAATCAACCGCATCTGCATTCAACTTTCGCTTGTGACGGCTTGTATCGTTGAGTTTCATTGTTTTCATTTCGGCGACCCAGTGTGATTGTGCGATCAAAAATCAAAAACAGGAAGACGTCAATCAAAATCAGGAAGCACTTATGGACGCGCTGTGGCTTTGTGATTGGGTCTATAGGGAGGAAAAACTATGACACTTCGTAAAACTACTTTGCAAAGGTCATTAATGACTGGCGCTTGCATTGCTGCGATGGCGACAACCTATGCCACCGCAGATCAAATGCCAGCTGAACGCAGTCTTTCTGGTCTTCAATATGAACTTATTGGGCGTGGTGATATTTATTCTTACCGAGCGCTTGACAGCTATAACCAAGCGCCATTTTTGGATGCTCTTGTTTCTGAGGGAAAATTACCACCCGTTTCAGAACGTCTACCAGCGGAGCCGCTGGTGTTCTCAACCGCGGCAATGTCGGATGGTTTGGGCGAATATGGCGGTGTATTTCGCCATGTGATTGGTGGCCGCCCCGAAGGATTTAACTGGCTTGCCGGCCAACACCAAGGTTGGGGTGGCATCAATATGGCGGTTCAAGAATGTCTTGTGCGCCAAGGTCCGCGTTGGCAAGTGAAGGCCGAAGATCAATCTGGCCCGCTTCCCAACCTTGCGAAATCTTGGGAATGGAATGCGGAGATGACCGAACTGACCATGCATTTGGTCGAGGGCATCAAATGGTCGGACGGTGACGCATTCGATACGGACGACATCGCGTTCTGGTGGAATGACAACGTTGAAAACGAAAACGTTGCATCGCGGATCCAAGCGGGGTCATTCGGTGGTGGCGCAAAGTTGGATGTGATTGACGCCTATACGTTCAAATTTACTTTCCCATCCAAGCAATCAAACACAGTCATCGAAGGTTTGGCCTATATCCAAGGGTGCCCTGGCCCAAGCCATGTGTTGAAAGCGTCGCATCCGACCTATAATGCATCGGCAACCTATGACAGCTATTTGAACGCAATGCCTGCGGATAACGTACCCTATCCCGTTTTGGGCGCATGGGTTCCGGTTGAACACAAAGCAGATGAAATCGTGATCCTGCGTCGCAACCCCTATTATTGGAAAGTCGACGAAGCGGGTAATCAGCTGCCCTATATCAACGAAATGCACTTCAAGTTGACCACATGGGATGACCGCACAACGCAAGCGTTGGCAGGGACCGGTGATTGGTCAAATATGGAAAACCCCGGCAACTATGTTGAAGCGTTAAAACAAAGCCAAGATCCAAATTCACCCGTTTCGGCGAAATTTGGCCCCCGTACATTGGCATGGCGGATCGAGTTGAACTTTGCGCAAAACCTGGCCGAGGGCGCATATGACAAAGAATTGCGTGGCCTATTCCGCAACACCGATTTCCGCGCCGCGATGAGCCATGCAATTGACCGCGATGCCGTGGGTCAGGCCTTAGCGCGTGGTCCATTCGCCTATCCATATATGGGTGGTTTCGCAAGCGGTTCACCTTATTATCATGCAGAGGCAACACATTACACACCGTTTGATCAAGGCAAAGCGGCCGAACTTTTGGCTGGTTTGGGTTTGAAAGACACAGACGGTAATGGTGTATTGAACCTGCCTGAAACAGGTGAAGACCTTGTCATCGACATGACGTTCAAATCCCAACGAACGGATGATCGTAAACAGGTTGACGCCGTGACATCGCAATTGGCCGAAGTGGGTATTCGCGTTCTGCCGAAATCTGTTGATGAAACCAGCTTTGATCCGATGCGCAATTCTGGTGACTTCACCGCGATTTTGCAGCGGGCGAACTTTATCCTGCCAACACGGGAAACCTGTGGAAACCTGCCTGTTTCGGACATCTGCCCTGCGTTCCACCTGACAGGAGCAGACGGGCGTGACATGATGGATTTCGAAGTCGAACTGGCTGATTTGGTTCAAAAGTTCGGATCAACAGATGATGCTGCTGCACAGTCCCAATATGCAGATCGCATGCAAACTTTGCTAAGCCAAAACTACTATAACATTGGCTTGATCCAAGTGCCTGCGGCTTTGTTGGTGAACAAACGTGTGAAAAACGCGCATCCCGGAACGCCCGTGTTCATGTATGAATGGGCCGAAGATGCCGTCATTCGCGAACGCCTTTGGGTTCCTGCCGATCAGCAGACCGAAGAGCTCCTCCCGGGGACAATCGCCGAATACTAAGGCAACCCTTCGTCTGGTCCCAAAATTTGGGGCCAGACATTTATAAACCTGATATAGTTTCCCCACCCAATCA
>RGAJ01000271.1 GCA_009920225.1 Paracoccaceae bacterium | reverse complement strand
TGTCGGATTGCAAAGCAATTCGAAATATTAACCAACCAGCTCTAGGCCAGAGAAGAAATAAGCAATCTCAACTGCTGCTGTTTCTGGCGCGTCTGACCCGTGAACCGAGTTTTCGCCAACGGATTGTGCGAATTCCGCACGGATTGTGCCAGGTGCCGCGTCTGCTGGGTTTGTTGCACCCATAACTTCGCGGTTCTTCGCAATTGCGCCTTCACCTTCCAACACTTGTACAACAACAGGTGCAGACGCCATAAACTCACACAATTCGCCATAGAACGGACGAGACGCGTGCACTTCATAGAATTTGCCCGCTTGTGCAGGTGTCAATTGAATACGCTTTTGCGCAACGATGCGCAGACCTGCGTCTTCGAATTTGGCATTGATTTTACCTGTTAGGTTGCGTGCAGTTGCATCTGGTTTGATGATGCTTAGGGTACGTTCGATCGCCATGTCGTCTATCCTCATATGATTGGGCAACTTGCCCTGCGTGTAAACTGGGCGCGCCATACCATGGCACGATCCCTTTGAAAAGGTCATTTCCCCGTCATCTGCAACCAGATCGGTATTTTTCGTCTCTCCCCCTTTTGTTTTGCCCCAATGCCAATTAGGACAGGGGAAATTTGCCAAATCTGGACATGTCATGATCAAACTCGAAGATATCTCGTATTCCGTTGCAGGACGACCCTTGGTTGAACATGCCTCAGCTGCCATTCCAACAGGACACAAGGTGGGCTTGGTCGGGCGCAATGGAACAGGAAAAACCACGCTTTTTCGGGTGATCCGCGGGGAAATCGCGCTTGAAACGGGGGCCATCACAATTCCCAAGGGCGCGCGTATTGGTGGCGTCGCCCAAGAGGTGCCCAGCAATCACGTGTCCTTGATCGACACCGTGCTTGCCTGCGACACCGAACGGGCAGCCTTGATGTCCGAGGCCGATACAGCCACCGATCCAACCCGCATCGCAGATATTCAAACCCGTCTGGCCGATATCGACGCCTGGTCGGCCGAGGGACGCGCATCCTCCATCCTCAAGGGCTTGGGGTTTGATATCGATAAACAATCCATGCCGTGCTCTGCCTTTTCGGGCGGGTGGCGCATGCGCGTCGCATTGGCGGGCGTGTTGTTTTCGCAACCTGATCTATTGCTGCTGGATGAGCCGACCAACTATCTTGATCTTGAAGGTGCGATTTGGTTGGAAACCTATTTGGCGAAATACCCCCATACGGTGATCATCGTCAGCCATGACCGTGGTCTTTTGAACCGCGCTGTCGGCGGCATTCTTCACCTTGAGGATAAAAAGCTGACCTTTTACCAAGGCAACTACGACACTTTTGCGCGCACCCGTGCCGCGCGATTGGCTGTCGCAGAATCTGAGGCAAAAAAACAAGACGCGCGGCGCGCCCATTTGCAATCCTATGTGGATCGCTTTCGCGCAAAGGCAGACAAAGCGAAACAGGCACAATCGCGTCTAAAAGCAATCGCGCGGATGGAACCCATCACCCGCCCACAAGAGGCCGCGTTGCGCAGGTTTACCTTTCCCAATCCAGAAGAATTGGCACCCCCGATCTTGCGGTTGGATGGTGCGGTTGCGGGCTATGGCGACCATGTGGTGTTGCGCAATCTTGATCTGCGCATTGATCAAGATGACCGCATTGCATTGTTGGGTCAGAATGGCGAAGGCAAATCAACCTTGTCGAAACTCATCGCGGATCGCCTTGCACCGATCGCCGGTGATGTGGTGCGCAGTTCGAAATTGCGTATCGGTTATTTTGCCCAACATCAGGTCGATGAATTGCATTTGGACGAAACCCCGCTGGATCATATCCGCCGCCTGCGCGGGGGGAAAACCCCTGCCCAATTGCGCGCAATCCTTGGTGGGTTCGGGATTGGTGCAGAACAAGCCGACACAAAGGTTGGCAAACTGTCGGGGGGACAAAAGGCGCGGCTGTCGCTTTTGCTTGCGACATTGGATGCGCCACATATGTTGATATTGGACGAACCGACCAACCACCTTGACATCGAAAGCCGCGAAGCCTTGGTCGAAGCCTTGACCGAATACACAGGTGCGGTAATTTTGGTGAGCCATGACATGCATCTGTTGTCGATGGTGGCGGACCGGTTGTGGCTGGTCAAAGACGGCCGCGTCACGCCCTATCCTGATGATCTGGATGCCTATCGCGCGATGCTGTTGTCGTCAGACGGCGGCAAGAAACCTGCGCTTGAAAAACCCGCCCCCAAACCCAAACGCGCCAGCCGCGATGAAATTTTGGCGTTGCGCGCTGAGCTGCGCAAATGCGAAGATCGCGTTGAAAAGCTTGCTGAAATGCAAAATAGGCTCGCGGCCAAGCTGGCGGATCCCGCGCTTTACGAAGATGATAAAATCGGTGAACTTGAGGTTTGGAACCGCAAATACGCAGAGTTGATGGGCGCTATTGAGAAGGCCGAAAAACTATGGGTTGCCGCGCAAGACGCGTTGGACAAAGCAGAAAAAGGGTAAACTATGGAACTCTCCATCCTGATCACATCATTTGTTACGTTGTTTGTAATTGTTGATCCAATTGGCTTAACACCGCTTTTTGTGGCAATGACCCAAGAGATGACGCCAAAGCAGCAACGTCAAATCGCAATCCGTTCGATCGTTGTCGCAATCGGTATTTTGTTTGCCTTTACTCTTTTCGGCGATGCGATTTTGCGATTTGCAGGGATTTCCATGCCTGCGTTTCGTGTCGCGGGTGGCATTTTATTGTTTCTGACCGCGCTTGATATGTTGGGACCAGGATCGATTGCGACGGTAATTTTGTTGGCCGGCAATACCCCTGGAATAGAAGGCATCTTGTGGACCTATGCAGTGGTCTCGGCGGTCATGATCACCGTTTTTGCCTTTTTCCTGACCGCGCCGTTGATCAAACGCGCTTTGGGTAAAACGGGCATTAATGTCACAACCCGCCTTTTGGGCATGCTTTTGGCCGCGCTTGCGGTGCAATTTGTTATGGACGGTATTGCCGATTTCGGTTTGCTTTCCTAAGTACCAAATATGGACGGAAACGATTACGAACGATTGGTATATCTGAGCATTCTGGCAATAGGCATAGGGGTGCCTGTGCTGCTATCGCGCGGCGGATTGCGGCAATTGGTGAAACCGGTTTTTGCCTGGATCGCTATTTTCGCAGTGACGATTTTGGGCGTTGGTCTTTGGCA
>RGAJ01000028.1 GCA_009920225.1 Paracoccaceae bacterium | reverse complement strand
GTAGGGCGTGACCCCTTTTATGCGCTGTGCGTGTGAGATGGGTGTTGTGTCCGCAACACCCACCGCGCGTCGCTAGGGGCCTGAATTAAGACCTGTACGCCATAGTGTTCCAGACACAGATCATTTGATCGAAAACGATAAAGGAGCATGACATGGCCATACGGGATTTGTTTCGACGCAAACAATCGCCCCAATCCGCGCCGTCGCGCAAGACGTCAGCCACCGGTCCTGTGGTGGCCTATCATTCATCGGGCCGCGTGGTTTGGAGCGCGCGTGATACCAGCAGTTTGACCAAAACGGGATATTGTGGAAATCCGGTTGAATTTCGTGCGGTTAAGTTGATTGCAGAGGCTGCCGCCGCAGTGCCTTTGGTTTTGCAAGACGCAGACACACGCTATAGCGACCATCCCATTTTGCGATTGATTCGATCCCCCAATGCAGCACAAACCCTAGCCGATTTTTTGGAATCGCTTTATGGTCAGTTGATCCTGACGGGAAATGCCTATGTCGAAATGGTCAGCGGCGCGGATGATACGGTGGCAGAATTACATGTTCTGCGGTCTGATCGCATGGCATTGGTGCCCGGGGCGGATGGGTGGCCTGTGACGGATTTGGCTTGGGCGGCGCGGTATCTTTTACTGGTGCCGCCCAGTCTGCGGTATATGGTTTGTGTATCACTGTTTGATCGTGTGCACAGTGCTGACAAAATTCGCAAAAGATTGGGACGTGCCACACAGCATGGAAACGGGTCGCTTGGTCAATATCTTGCGTCACAGCCACGTCCGCCAGAACCATTTCTGAATGATCCCGATTACGCACACGCGATCCAAGTCGTGTCGACGGTCATTTTACACAGGATTACGAAATCGTAATGATACCAAGTTGTGCGTTGTTTTTGTGGCTCTTTGATATTATATTCCTGTTTCATCAAGGAGCGTTGACATGGCTAAGACACTTGAAAACATTGCAAAGCTAGATCCGATTTGGGCACGTTTGGTGCAAGAGGCGCAAGAGGCAGTGGAACAAGAACCGCTTTTGGGTGGGATGTTACATTCGTGCGTGTTGCATCATCGATCAATTGAACAAGCGTTGGCATATCGCATTGCGTCAAAGCTTGCGTCGAATGAAATGTCAGAACAGTTGATCCGCGAGATCTGTGATGAAGCCTACGCAGATGATCCAGCGCTGTCTTATGCTGCGCGTGCGGATATCGCGGCGGTCTATGAGCGTGATCCTGCATGCCATCGGTATTTACAGCCGCTGATGTTCTTTAAGGGGTTTCAAGCGGTGCAGTCCTATCGCGTGGCACATTGGTTGTGGAACCAAGGTCGCAAGGACTTGGCCTATTTGTTCCAAATGCGGGTGTCCGAAGCATTCGGAATTGATATCCATCCTGCCGCGCGGATCGGAAAGGGCATCATGATTGATCACGCCCATTCGATTGTGATTGGCGAAACGGCTGTTGTTGGTGACAATGTGTCTATGTTGCACTCTGTCACGCTTGGCGGCACCGGAAAAGAAGAAGAAGACCGTCATCCGAAAATCGGCAACAACGTGTTGATCGGTGCAGGTGCCAAGGTTTTGGGAAATATCAAAGTGGGTGATTGCAGCCGGATCGCTGCCGGCTCTGTTGTGCTGCACGAAGTTCCGCCCAAAACGACTGTTGCAGGGGTTCCTGCAAAAGTGGTGGGCGAAGCAGGGTGTCCCAACCCGTCTGTGTCCATGAACCAAATTTTGCCAGTCGCAGAATAAGTACAATGTGTTTTTAGGGTTTGAACCCAAATAGTTAAGGCCCGCTTTCGCGGGCCTTTTGAGTATTTTAGCAAAGATGAAACTGCGATTACGCCAACATACCCATGGGGTTTTCCAAATTGTCGACGATTGATTTCAACAGCTCAGCACCCAATGCACCGTCAATGACGCGGTGATCGACCGACAAGGTCACAGACATCACTGTTGCAACGCTGATCTGTCCGTCGTCGCCAACGACCGGTTTTTTGACCCCCGCACCAACGGCCAAAATTGCACCGTGGGGTGGGTTGATGACCGCATCAAAGTTGTCAATTCCGAACATACCCAGATTTGAGATCGCGAAACTGCCGCCTTGGTATTCGTGGGGCGCAAGTTTTTTGTTGCGCGCACGACCTGCGAGATCTTTCATTTCGGATGACAATGCCGAAAGCGACTTTTTGTCAGCATCCTTGAGGACAGGCGTGAACAGACCGCCATCAATTGCCACCGCAACCGCAACGTCGGATGGTTTCAATTGCAACACACGATCACCTGCCCAAACCGCGTTTGCGGCTGGTACGGCTTGCAATGCGTTTGCGCAGGCTTTGATGATGAAGTCATTGACGGACAATTTCACGCCGCGCGATTCAAGTTGTTTGTTGATCTGCGCACGGAACGCCATCAACGCATCCAATTTGATATCCCGACGCAGATAGAAGTGCGGGATCGTTTGTTTGGCTTCTGACAAACGGGCTGCGATTGTTTTGCGCATACCATCCAGCGGGATTTCTGTATATTCGCGATCTGCATAGAGCTTGGCCACACCTTCGGCGGACACTTGTGGTGCCGCAGGTTTTGGCGCAGCTGCCACAGGGGCAGAGGGCGCTGGTGCTGACGCAGCTTTTGGGGCTGCGGTTGCATTTTCAACGTCAGCTTTGACAATGCGACCGTGTGGGCCAGAGCCTGTCAGTGATCCCAGATCAATCCCCTTATCCGCCGCGATGCGACGAGCCAAGGGGGATGCGAAGACGCGAGCGCCATGCGATACAGCCGGTGCCGCCACTGGCGTTGCAGGTGCCGCAGGGATTGCCGTCGCATCGGGGGCAGCGGCGGGTGTAGGTGCTGCAGGTGCGGATCCGATGTCAGATGCGCTTTCTCCATCGGTCAACAAAACCGCGATGGCGGTGTTGACCTTGACGTTTTCGGTGCCTTCCGCGATCAGGATTTTACCGATCACGCCTTCGTCGACCGCTTCGAATTCCATCGTCGCTTTGTCGGTTTCAATCTCGGCCAAAAGATCACCAGATTTGACTGTATCACCTTCTTTGACCAACCATTTGGCCAATGTGCCTTCTTCCATCGTTGGGGATAGGGCGGGCATCAGAATTTCTGTTGGCATTGCGCGGGCTCCTTAACGATAGGTTACTTTTTTCACGGCTGCGACCACTTCATCTGTCGTGACCAGCGTTGATGACGGGCGCGTCAAGATAATCAAAGGCGCGTTCCATGATCGTGGCAGACAAGTGATTGCCGATGGATCCGACAGGCCAACCTTCTTCGACGGTCACGCAGCGGTTGGTTTTCATCACAGACGCAATCACCGTGTCATAGTCGATCGGGCGCAGGGTGCGCAGATCGATGACCTCGGCCGTGATACCGTCAGCAGCCAGCTTGTCCGCCGCTTCTAGCGCGTATTGCATGCCAATGCCAAAGGATACGATGGTCACATCAGTGCCTTGGCGCCATACACGGGCTTTGCCGAATGGAATTGTGAAATCTTCGATCTCGGGCACATCAAAGCTGCGACCGTACAGGATTTCGTTTTCCAAAAAGATCACAGGGTTGTTGTCGCGGATCGCTGTTTTCATCAAGCCCTTATAGTCAGACGCCGAATAGGGCATCACGACCTTGAGGCCCGGAATTTGTGCGTACCATGCGGCATAGTCCTGGCTGTGTTGTGCGCCGACGCGGGCGGCTGCGCCGTTTGGACCACGAAATACCATGGGCGCGCCCATTTGTCCGCCAGACATATACAATGTTTTCGCCGCCGAATTGATAATGTGATCAATTGCTTGCATTGCAAAGTTAAAAGTCATGAATTCCACGATGGGGCGTAGGCCTGCAAAGGCGGACCCGACCGCGATACCCGCAAAGCCATGTTCGGTGATGGGGGTGTCGATCACGCGTTTCGATCCGAATTCATCCAACATGCCTTGGGAAATTTTATAGGCACCTTGGTATTCCGCGACCTCTTCACCCATCAGGTAAACAGTGTCGTCACGGCGCATTTCTTCGGCCATTGCGTCGCGCAGTGCTTCGCGGACGGTTTGTTGTTTGACGGGTGTGCCTTCGGGCCAATCGGGGGTGTTGTCCACCTGGATTGGTGCGGGTGCGGCAGCGGCAGCGGGGGCTGCTGCCACGGCGGCGGGTGTTGCGGCTGCGACGGGTGCCGATGCAGGCGCGTCTGTGACAGTTTCGCCGTCTTCGACCATAATCGCGATTGGTGTGTTCACCTTGACGTTTTCGGTGCCTTCAGCGATCAGAATTTTGCCGATCACACCTTCGTCGACCGCTTCGAATTCCATCGTTGCTTTGTCTGTTTCGATCTCGGCGATGATATCACCTGAGGAAACTGTGTCGCCTTCTTTGACCAACCATTTGGCCAATGTGCCTTCTTCCATTGTCGGGGACAGGGCGGGCATAAGAATTTCGGTTGCCATAATCAAATCACTCCTTATGCGTAGATATCTGTCCAAAGCTCGTCCAAGGCGGGCTCGGGGCTGGTTTTGGCGAATTCGGCGGATGCGTTCACGACTTCTTTGATTTGTTTGTCGATTGCTTTCAATTCATCTTCGGTGGCGTGACCACCTGTCAAAAGCATAGAGCGCACGTTTTCAATCGGATCGCGTTCATCACGCATTTTTTGCACCTCTTCACGGGTGCGGTATTTTGCGGGGTCAGACATTGAATGCCCGCGGTAACGGTATGTTTTGACCTCAAGGATATAGGGGCCTTTGCCTGAGCGGCAATGTGCAACCGCTTTTTCAGAGGCTTCTTTCACCGCCAAGACATTCATTCCATCGACCGCTTCGCCAGGGATGCCAAAGGCGATGCCGCGTTGATAGATTTCTTGGGATGAGGTGGAGCGTTGTTGTGCGGTGCCCATAGCGTATTGGTTGTTCTCAACAACAAAAATCACCGGCAGCTGCCAGAGCGCGGCCATGTTGAAAGTTTCGTAGACCTGACCCTGGTTTGCGGCGCCATCGCCGAAATATGCGAATGTGACGCGCTTGTTATCAAGGTATTTGTCGGCAAAGGCCAAACCTGCGCCCAATGGCACCTGAGCGCCGACAATGCCATGGCCGCCGTAGAAGTGCTTTTCCTTGGAGAACATGTGCATTGAGCCGCCTTTCCCTTTGGAATAGCCGCCCTCGCGTCCGGTTAATTCGGCCATCACGCCATTTGCGTCCATGCCGCATGCCAACATGTGACCATGATCGCGGTAAGATGTGATGCGCTTGTCGCCTTCTTCGGCGGCGGCCTCAAGGCCGACGACAACGGCCTCTTGCCCGATGTAAAGGTGGCAAAAGCCCCCGATCAAACCCATGCCGTACAGCTGACCTGCTTTTTCTTCGAACCGTCGAATTAAAAGCATGTCGTGGTAATATTTCTTAAGCTCTTCAGCTGAAACATTCGCCGTGGCTGATGTCTTTTTTGCCGCCATTTGAACGCCCTCTTAAAAATAGTTTAGTGTTAAACTATTTATTACAGCAAAAGATTTAAAAGTGCGAGAAAAATTTTTGCAAGCATGGCAGCTATGCAAAACAAGCATGCGAAGCATCTTGTAATGTCGGATTTCGCCTTCGGCGAGGATATTTTTAGACAGAAAATGTGGGGGGAGTTATTGGATGATGATTTCGTCAGGGCGCACTTGGCCCAAAACGTCGCGCGCTTGTTGGTCGAGAAGGTCGAGATCGAGATAATCGTCGGACATGCGGCGAGTGAGGTTTTCCATACGGGCAACTTCGATCTTTAGCGTATCAAGTTCGCGCTGCAGCTTGTCCGCGTCGCCCAAGATTTCCGCGCGGCGGAACAGGCCGTAATCGCCCTGTACCGCCGCAAAAGTGAAATACAAACCAAGCGCAAGCGCAACGGCGAATCCGCCGATAAGCCCCAACGAAGGTGTGTGATTTCTGCTCATGGACTGCCTCAAAAATTCCCCGTTGATCGGGGTTATTTGGGCACTATGCCATAGGTGATTCGTTTTGTGAATCCCCTTTGACGCGAAAACGAAAAAAAACCCGCCAGTGCGGCGGGTTAATCGGATTCGTCGTGTATCCCTTGGGATTAGCCTGCGATTGAGGCGACATAAATGCCCTGGATTGCGCCATCGAGTGCGGCGTTGAAGGCGCTGTCGGATTGTTGCGCGCTGAGTTTTTCGGTCAATGCGCGAGAGAAGGACGCGATGATGCCCGTGTTTTGGGACAGGCGCGTGTTGGCTTCGGCTAAGCTGTAGCCGCCTGAGAGGGCCACGACGCGCAGAACGCGGGGGTGATCGACGAGTGGTTGATAGAGATTGGGCACCTCTGGCAAGGTGAGCTTGAGCATGACATGGTGATCTTCGGGCAGGGCGTTCAGGCGATCAAGGATCGCATCGCGCAGCATGTCTTCGGCCTGTGCTTTGTCAGCGATTGAAATCGTGACTTCGGGTTCGATGATCGGGATCAGGCCGTGACCAAGGATTTGCAAGCCAATGTCAAATTGTTGATCGACGACGGCACGAATGCCGACTGCGTTTGCACCATTGATGACCGAGCGCATTTTGGTGCCGAATATATTTTTCGATACTGCGCGTTCGAGGAGGGCATCAAGGTCTGGCATCGGTTTGAGGCATTGGGTTTGATCCGCTTCGTCGGCGAGACCTTTGTCGACTTTGAGGAAGGGCACGACGCCGCAGGAGCTCCACAGGTAATCGGCGGTTGGAGTGCCGTCGATGTCGCGGTCCATCGTCATTTCAAACAAAATTGCGCCCAAGACACGATCACCCGAGAAGGCAGGGGATGTGATGATGCGTTTGCGCATATCGTGGATCAGGTCGTACATTTCGGTATCGCCCGAATATTGATCGGGGTCGATCCCGTAGAGTTTTAACGCTTTTGGCGTCGATCCACCGCTTTGGTCCAGGGCGGCGATAAAGCCCGCATCTGATTTCACTTTGTTGAACTGTTCAAGGCGCATTGCGTGGCGTTCTTTGGTCATGGACCTGCTCCTTTGGGGCGTGGTGGGATCTATGACGTGGTGGTACGCGCTTGGTAAAATTTACGCAATGTTGTTAGCGCAACCGTTTGAAATGATTGCGCTAACGAAGGGGGAATTGTGTTTTATTGAACCGTTGTGAGGTGAGTATTTGTGCAAAGATGAAAGGATTATGCCCCCAAAGCCGCAACGCCAGGAAGTGTTTTTCCTTCCATCCATTCTAGGAATGCGCCGCCGGCGGTCGAGATATAGGTGAATTTGTCGGATGCGCCCGCTTGGTTCAGAGCAGCAACCGTATCCCCGCCGCCGGCAACGGAAATCAGTTTTCCCTGTTCGGACAATGCTGCAGCATGGGCTGCGGCGGCATTTGTTGCGGCGTTAAATGGGGTCAGTTCAAAGGCACCCAAGGGGCCGTTCCAGATCAGCGTTTTGCAGGTATCGAAGACCGCATTGATCGCGGAAACGGTTGCAGGACCTGCATCCAAGATCATCGCATCAGCGGGGCAGTCTGTGGCGGCAACGGTTTCGTTTGCGGCATTCGCGGCGAATTCACGCGCTACAACCACATCGGTCGGTAGGTGGATGGTGCAGCCTGCGGTGTCAGCCTTGGCCAAGATTTCGCGCGCAGTGTCTGTCATGTCATGTTCAGCCAAGGATTTTCCCACATCAATCCCTTGGGCCGCAAGAAATGTGTTTGCCATCCCGCCGCCAATCACCAGATGATCGACTTTGCCCACCAAATTGCCCAAGAGTTCCAATTTTGTGGACACTTTTGCGCCACCGACAATGGCGACCACAGGACGTTTTGGGGTACCAAGCGCCGCTTCGAGCGCGCTGAGTTCTGCTTGCATCAAGCGTCCTGCGCAAGATGGAAGAAGGCGCGCAACTCCTTCGGTCGAGGCATGCGCGCGGTGGGCTGCAGAAAAGGCATCGTTACAGTAGATGTCGCCATTGGCTGCAAGGGCGGCGGCGAAGTCGGGATCGTTCTTTTCCTCGGCCGTGTGAAAACGGGTGTTTTCCATGACCAAAACCTGACCGTCGGGCAAGGTGTCGGCCGCGGCTTGGGCTGCGGCACCGATGCAATCGGCGACAAATGTGACGGGCGCGCCGATATGGTGTTCCAAGGTAGGGATCAGATGGCGCAGGCTCATATCATCATTGCGCTGGCCTTTGGGGCGCCCGAAATGGGCCAAAAGAATGGGGCGTCCGCCGGCGCTGAGCACGTCGCGCACGGTCGGTACGATTTTTTCAATGCGCGTGGCGTCGGTTACAGTTGTCCCATCCATCGGGACGTTAATGTCAACACGTATCAAAACGCGTTTACCAGCGAGGTTCATGTCGTCGAGAGTTTTCCAGCCCATGTCTTTGTACCATTTCCAAGAGTTTTTATTTTCAATACATCGCTTATATATCGCACGCAATGGCTTGTCCCTGAGGCAAAAGAGCCTTAGGTATCTGGGCAAATATGAACAAAGGAGTGCCCCATGGCCGAGATCAAAGATCCAGAAAACACAATTTTGATGGAACTCAAAGATGGTACAGTCATCATCGAACTGTTGCCTGATATTGCCCCGCTTCATTGCGAGCGCATGAAAGAACTGGCGCGTTCTGGTGCCTATGACAATGTATGTTTCCACCGTGTGATTGATGGATTCATGGCGCAAACGGGTGACGTGAAAAACGGCAATATGGAGAAAGATTTCGATCTGCGTATGGCCGGGACAGGTGGGTCCGAGTTGCCAAACGTCAAGGCAGAATTTTCTGGCATTCCCCATGATCGTGGGACGTTGGGTGCGGCGCGCTCGGCAAATCCGGACAGTGCGAACAGCCAGTTTTTCATCAACTTTAACGACAACCATTTCTTGAACCGTCAATACACTGTGTATGGTCGTGTGATTTCAGGCATGGAACATGTCGATGCGATCACGCGCGGCGAACCGCCAATGTCACCTGACCGGATGATTTCGGTAAAGGTCGCCGCAGATGCGTAACCTTTTGATTGCGGCATGCGTCATGGCGACACCGCTCGCGGCGTCTGAAATCACAATCGACGTCGCAGGCGTTGCAAATGGCACGATCACAATCGATCTGTTCGAAGATGTGGCACCTGCACATGCGGAACGGATTGCGACATTGGCGACTGAGGGGGCCTATGATAATGTGGTGTTTCACCGTGTGATTGATGGTTTCATGGCGCAGACAGGCGATGTTGAATTTGGCAAGCTGGGATCAGATTTGCGCATGGCGGGTCGGGGTGGGTCGTCCTATCCTGATTTACCTGCGGAATTTTCGGATGTTCCCTATGATCGCGGTATCGTTGGCATGGCGCGATCCCAAGATCCCAACAGCGCGAACAGCCAGTTTTTCATCATGTTTGACGAGGGCTATTTCCTGAACGGGCAATATACAGTGGTTGGTCGTGTGACCGAGGGCATGAATATTGTTGACGCCATCAAACGCGGCGAAGGTCGCAATGGCGCGGTCTTGGGTGAACCTGATCGCATGGTCTCAGTTCGGGTCGTTCAATAATTTTCACGACACCTAAAGATGATGGCGCGGCGCCGCGCATTGCCACGACTTTTATGATACCCTTTCCGTAATTACGGGAAGGGTATCATGCGTTTCATGCATTTTTTCCATAAGGCGTTTGGATGATCGAACCGCCGACATGTTGCGATGTGGCGAAATGAGTAATTGGGCAAAGATGAAAGGTGCACAAGGGGCACCACGTTATGTGGTGCCTTTATATTTGAAAGTCGATGGTTATCCGAGTTTAACCAACGAGTGCCGCTTTTTACCTGCGGATAGTTTGATCGGCGTGGTCAGTTGATTACGCGTCACCATCAGGCCTGCATCGGTCAGCGGTTCGTCATTTAGGCGCGCACCGTTTTCGGCGATCAGGCGCCTTGCCTCTTTCCCAGATTTGGCAAGGCCCGCTTGGACAATGATTTGCACGATCGACATACCATCGCCCAATTCTGCAGCGCTCAGCGTCAAGGTGGGAAGATCATCCCCAACGCCGCCTTTTTCGAACACTTCCTTGGCGGTTGCTTCGGCTGCCTTTGCCGCCGCGGCGCCGTGCAATAGGGTTGTGACTTCGTTCGCCAAGATGATTTTGGCATCGTTGATCTCAGATCCGGCCAATGCGCCCAAGCGGTTGCATTCGTCGATTGGCAATTCAGTGTAGAGTTTCAAGAAACGTCCCACATCCGCATCTGTTGTGTTGCGCCAGAATTGCCAGAATTCATAGGGCGACAGCATATCGCCGTTGAGCCAAACCGCGCCATTTTGCGATTTGCCCATTTTCTTGCCGTCTGATGTGGTCAGCAAGGGCGACGTTAGGCCGTAAACCCGACCATCGGCCGCGCGACGGGTCAGTTCCATTCCGTTGATGATATTGCCCATCTGATCGGATCCGCCCATCTGCAACATGCAGCCATAGCGTTGGTGCAGTTCCATGAAATCATAGGCCTGCAATATCATATAGTTGAATTCAAGGAACGACAGCGATTGTTCACGGTCCAAACGGGATTTGACCGATTCAAACGACAACATGCGGTTCACGCTGAAATGACGGCCCACGTCGCGCAAGAATTCAAGGTAATTCAACCCGTCCAACCATTCGGCATTGTTGATCATCATTGCATCGCTGGCGCCATCGTCATAGGTCAAATAGGCGGCGAACACGCGTTTGATGCCGGCGATATTGTCGTCAATCTGTTCGGCGCTTAGCAATGGGCGTTCATCGGCGCGAAAGCTGGGATCGCCCACTTTGGTTGTGCCCCCGCCCATCAAGGTGATGGGTTTTCCGCCCGTTTTTTGCAGCCAGCGCAGCATCATGATTTGGATCAGCGATCCAACATGCAGGGATTTCGCGGTCGCATCAAATCCGATATAGGCAGGCATGCCCCCTTTTACCAACGCCTCGTCCAAGCCTTCGTAATCGGTGCAATCGGCGACAAAGCCGCGATCTAGCATGATTTGAAGGAATTCTGATTTCGGTATAAAGGTCATCACTTGCCCCATCTTTTGGTTTGCGTCATTGCTATAGCGATGATGGTGCGCAAGGAAAAGATGATGTTTGCAAAAAAGCCTATAAAAGCGATTGGAATGATGTCGGGAACGTCTTTGGACGGGGTTGATGTTGCGCAAATCACCACAGATGGCGAAACCGTCTTTGATTTTGGCCCCACCGCCTATCGGTCGTATTCCGACGCAGAGCGGGCAATTTTGCATCAGGCTTTGGGGAAATGGCATGACGCCCCTTTGGATACGACCCGCGACGTTGTTCATGCGGCGCATATCGCGGCGATGGGCGATATGGAGGGGGATCTAATCGGGTTTCACGGACAAACCTTGGCCCATGATCCGCGGGGACGCGGCACGCACCAATTGGGCGATGGTCAGGTTTTGGCAACTGCCTTGGGGCGGCCTGTTGTTTGGGATTTTCGATCTGATGATGTCGCATGGGGCGGGCAGGGTGCGCCGCTTGCGCCGTTTTTCCACTTTGCCTGTGCAAAATTCATCAAAGCGACTGAGCCGATTGCGATCCTAAATTTGGGTGGCGTTGGCAATATCACCTTTATTGATCCTTCCTTTGAACGTCCTCATGACGATGGCGCGCTTTTGGCCTTTGACACGGGGCCTGCGAACGCACCGATCAATGATTTGATGCGGCGGCGATTTGGGCGCGATTTTGATCGTGACGGTGCCGTGGCCGCCCAAGGTCGGGTGGGCGACGGTGCGCTTGAACTGTTTTTGTCGGATCCATATTTCCGCAAAATTCCCCCGAAATCCTTGGATCGAGATGCGTTTGCGATTATTTTGGATTTGGTGCGCGAATTGGGCGATGCAGATGCGATTGCCACCCTGTGCGCGATGGTGGCTGCGTCCGTGTCTGTGGCGTTTGAATTTGCACCGCGTGCGCCGTCGCGGTTGCTGGTGAAGGTCTGGATGGCCTGATTGCCGTCATAAAGCACACCCGTGAGCGTACCCGGCAGGACGGCTACTCCTGCGGCCCCGGCGGCATCAAGCACCGAGATGTCCTGAACATTAAAGGTGAGGGCCGTTGCATCCTCGACATTAACCGCCTGCGACAGCACGACCGTATTGGGTGGCAGCCCGGCATTGTTCTCGGCTGTGTCGACAACGCTTGTCCCGGCCG
>RGAJ01000270.1 GCA_009920225.1 Paracoccaceae bacterium | reverse complement strand
GTTTGCTTTGCGTGGTTTTGGTTCGGTCACTTCGAATTCAATGCCTTTTTCATTGGCATAGTTGATCGCCGCATCTTTGGATTCAAAGCGCAGTTTGACTTGGGTCTGTGTTTCGGATGTCGATGTCCATCCCATCAAAGGATCGATTTCGCGCGATGACCCTTGGGCATATTCCAAAACCCAGTTGCGTGTTTTCGCTGTGCCTGAGGACATTGCAGTTTTCGCAGGTTTATAGATTCGTGCGCGCATGACGGACTCCTTTATTTGTGTGCGTTATGCGCGATTTTTGGGTCTGGTACAAGCGTCTAGTCGATTGGGGCGGCGAAAATTTCGGTGGGTTTGCGTTGGTTTGACACCTTTGATCTGGAACAGAATCAACATAAGTTACCCCAAGCAGGAGACACAGTATGAACGATTTACCCCTAGGCCACGCCACAGGTGCGGTTCGTGAACGCCCCAAGTTAGAGGGTGGGATCAAATTCGTTATGAATACCGAATTTAAACCTGCGGGGGATCAGCCCACAGCCATCAAAGAGCTGTCCCAAGGCGTGTTAGACGGGGATCGTGATCAGGTTCTGTTGGGTGCGACGGGTACTGGTAAAACCTTTACCATGGCGAAGATCATCGAAGAAACTCAAAGACCCGCGATTATTTTGGCGCCGAACAAAACCTTGGCCGCACAGCTATACGGTGAATTCAAAGGGTTTTTTCCCGAAAATGCCGTCGAATATTTCGTCAGCTATTATGATTATTACCAACCCGAAGCATATGTGCCGCGCTCCGACACCTATATCGAAAAAGAAAGCCAGATTAACGAACAAATCGACCGTATGCGCCATTCGGCAACGCGGGCGTTGTTGGAACGTGATGACGTGATCATCGTGGCATCGGTCAGCTGTATCTATGGTATCGGATCTGTTGAAACCTACGGGGCGATGACCCAAGACCTTAAGACGGGCGGCGAATATAACCAGCGTGACATCATGTCGAATTTGGTCGCGCAGCAATATCGTCGCAACGACCATGCGTTTCAGCGTGGGTCGTTCCGCGTACGCGGTGACGTGCTTGAGGTCTTTCCCGCCCACTTGGATGATCGCGCGTGGCGGTTGTCGTTCTTTGGTGACGAATTAGAAAGCATTACCGAATTTGATCCCCTCACAGGTGAAAAAACGGGCAGCTATGAACAAGTACGGATTTATGCAAATTCCCACTATGTCACGCCGCGCCCAACCATGCAGCAGGCGATTATCAGCATCAAAAAGGAACTGCGCCAACGGTTGGATCAATTGGTGGCCGAAGGTAAACTGCTTGAGGCACAGCGCCTTGAACAGCGGACGAACTTTGATCTTGAGATGTTGGAAGCCACGGGCGTGTGTAACGGTATCGAAAACTATTCCCGGTACCTGACGGGGCGTGCGCCCGGTGAACCGCCACCCACGTTGTTTGAATTTATTCCCGATCACGCCATTGTTTTTGCCGATGAAAGCCACGTCAGCGTACCGCAGATTGGGGGCATGTATCGGGGCGACTATCGCCGCAAGTTCACCTTGGCCGAACATGGGTTTCGTTTGCCATCGTGCATGGATAACCGCCCGCTTAAGTTCGAGGAATGGGATGCGATGCGTCCGCAGACTGTTTATGTGTCTGCAACGCCGGGATCATGGGAAATGGAACAAACTGGGGGCGTCTTTACCGAACAGGTGATCCGCCCAACAGGGCTTTTGGATCCGATGGTGGAAATTCGCCCTGTGGAAACGCAAGTTGATGATTTGTTGGACGAAGTGCGCAAAGTCACCGCAGATGGCTTTAGAACCTTGGTCACGACCCTGACCAAGCGGATGGCCGAAGATCTGACAGAATATATGCACGAGCAAGGCATCAAAGTGCGGTACATGCATTCGGATATCGACACGATTGAACGGATTGAAATCCTGCGCGATCTGCGGTTGGGGGCGTTTGACGTTTTGATCGGGATCAACCTGTTACGGGAAGGCTTGGACATTCCTGAATGCGGCTTGGTCACAATTTTGGACGCCGACAAAGAGGGTTTCTTGCGGTCTGAAACATCCCTGATCCAAACGATTGGACGCGCGGCGCGCAACTCAGAAGGGCGCGTGATCATGTATGCGGATCGCATCACGGGATCAATGGAACGCGCCTTGGGGGAAACAAACCGTCGTCGCGAAAAGCAAATGGCCTATAACGTCAAACATGGCATCACACCTGCCACAGTGAAAAAAAATGTCGAAGACATTCTTGCAGGGCTTTATAAGGGCGACACGGATCAATCGCGCGTGACGGCAACCATCGACAAAGGCATGGCGGGCGGTGCCAATCTACAGGCCGTGTTGGACGGTTTGCGTGCGGATATGCGCAAAGCGGCCGAGAACCTAGAATTCGAAGAGGCCGCGCGCTTGCGTGACGAAGTCAAACGGCTTGAAGCAGTGGATCTTGCGGTATCAGATGATCCGCTTGCCCGCCAATCCGCGATTGAGGCCGCAGGCGAAGCGGCCGTTAATTCGCGGGGGCGTTCCACAGGGGGGCGTGGCGGAACACGATCCTACCGTGGCAAAAGCCAACGTAAGTTTTGATCTCGTCTGTCAGGTCCATATGGACCCGACAGGTGGATGATTGCGCCATTAGGCATCGCAACTGATTGTCACGGATACCTTGCCCTTGGTGGCTGTGGGAAAGTTCAATTCTATTTGATCTTTCTGTTGGCCCTTTTGCAGGCCGACAAATGGCATGTCACACACTGTTGTCCCGTTTGACGTGGTCAATGCATTTTTGGCAACGACGGCGGTCACGTTGCGGGCAAATCCACCAAACGGAAGCGCACCATCGGTGGATACCGACCAACGCGCTGTTGCGCCGCTTTGTAGGTGATCGGTCACCAAGGGATTTTCTGTTTTGGTTGAAATGTTCAGGAAATTATTTCCTTCAAATCGTACATTCGAATATCGTGCAGGGTTCAAATCCGAATAGGTCGTATCGACGCGATCCACCCGTTCAATGTTGCCGTTGATCGTTTTGAAATTGTTCCCGATGACCGATAAATTCGACAGGCTGTGACCATGGCCATAGGGTTTCACAACGATATACGAAAACCATGGCGCCACAGCGCCCGACATAAAGACATTGTCCGCAATAGAGAGCGAGGAAAACCCAAATCCCGCTGAAAAATTCGGATTTTGGTCATG
>RGAJ01000269.1 GCA_009920225.1 Paracoccaceae bacterium | reverse complement strand
TGCAGGCAGACCATGCGCCCATGCCGAAATCGTCCCTGCGCCAAGGCAGACCACGATATCGCCGTCGCGGGCTTGTTCGCGCACAAGGCGTTCGAGGTCATCTTCGCTGACAATGGCGCGGGCGTGGCGATGGCCGTGACGGATCAGACCCGCGACCAGATCATCGCGGCTGGCACCTTCAATCGGGTCTTCGCCTGCGGCATAGACTTCGGCAATGGCAACGACATCTGCGTCGTTAAAACAGGTGCAGAAATCCTCAAACAGCGATGACAGGCGGGTATAGCGATGCGGTTGATGCACAGCAATCACGCGCCCCTCTGATGCCTGACGCGCGGCTTTTAGCACGGCGGTGATTTCAACGGGGTGATGGCCATAATCGTCAATGATGGTAACGCCCTTGACCTCGCCCACTTTGGTAAAGCGACGATTGACGCCCTTGAACCCTGCCAAAGCGGCGCGAATGTCATCATGGGTCATGCCCAGATGCCGTGCAACCGCAACGGCGGACAGGGCGTTTGACACATTGTGATCGCCCGGCATCGGAAGAATGCAGCCTTCGATCACGCTGTCTTCTTGCTGCAGGGCGATATCGAAATGCGCGACGCCGTTTTTATAGGTAAGGTTCAAAACCCGTACATCCGCTTGGGCGTTAAAGCCATAGGTCACCACACGACGGTCGGTGATTTTGCCAACCAATGCTTGGACCTCGGGATGATCGGTGCAGCAGACGGCGATGCCATAAAAGGGGATGTTTGACACAAAGTCATAAAACCCCTTGCGCAGGTTTTCGATCGAACCCCAATGTTCCATATGTTCGGGGTCGATGTTGGTGACAATCGCGATTGTGGCAGGCAGGCGGTTGAACGTACCGTCGCTTTCGTCTGCCTCAACCACCATCCATTCGCCCTGCCCCATGCGGGCATTTGATGCATAGGCATGAATGATACCACCGTTGATGACGGTCGGATCCAAATTGCCTGCGTCCAGCAATGTGGCCACCATGGTTGTGGTAGTGGTTTGCCATGCGTCCCCGCAATCGCCACGTTGGATTTCATCCGCATCAATTCGGCCAGCATTTCCGCGCGGCGCACGACGGGCAATCCCGCCATACGCGCCGCGTCCAATTCGGGGTTACCGGTTTTGATGGCCGATGAAATCACGACCACTTCGGCGTTTTCCAAATTTTCGGCCCGCTGCCCAATAAAGATACGCGCACCAAGTGACGCCAAGCGCTCGGTGATCTTGCTGTCTTTCAGGTCCGATCCTTGGACCTGATACCCTAGGTTCAACAGCACCTCGGCGATGCCCGACATGCCAATGCCACCGATGCCCACAAAATGGATCGGTCCGATATCATTTGGTAATTTGGTTACGGCGGCGGCGTTCATTTATGTTTCCTTCGATATCAAAGTTTCGATCAATGCGATCAATCGATGGGTCGCATCTGGGACCCCGACGCTAAGCGCATTACGCGCCATCTGCGACGCAGCTTCTGGTTGAGTTAGGATAGACTGGATCTGCGCGGACAGCGTATCAACATGAAACGCCTCCTCTGGCATCAGCACGGCAGCTTGGGCATCGACCAACCCTTTGGCATTGGCGGTTTGCTCGTCACGAATGGCAGCGGCCAAGGGTACCAATATCGACGGCCGCCCGATCACCGACAGATCCGCGATAGAGGACGCCCACGCACGGCTGATGACCAATTGCGCCTCAGACATACGTTTGGGAACATCGGTAAAAAACGGTTGAACGTCGGCGTAAATCCCATTTTCTTGGTAAAAGGCGCGCACTCGGTCACCGTCTTCGTCGCGGGCTTGGTGGCTCACGCGAATATGCTGCAACAGGGTCATGGGAAGCGAGGCAATCGCAGGCGGCACAACGTCGGACAGGATCCGCGCACCCTGCGATCCGCCCATCACAAGGATCGACATCGGATAATCGCCAGGTTCAATATATCCCGCACCGGCACGATCCAAAACAGCCGCGCGCACGGGATTGCCCACATGCACGGCGTTCACCCCTCCGGGCGTCACCGTGGGCCATGTACCATAGGCCACCGCGTTCACCCGTTTTGCAAAGACTTGGTTCACGCGCCCCAAAACACCGTTTTGTTCATGCACCAAACGAGGGCGGCGCAAAACCCATGCCGCACCAATCGCAGGGATAGAAGGATAGCCACCAAAGCCGATCACAACATCAGGGCGATCCCACAGCATCTGGCCAATCGCTTTGAGAGTGCCTGCCGCAATTTGAAACGGAACCAATGCTTTTGCGATCAGCCCGCCACGGGCAAATGTTCCCGAGCGCAACACTTCGACCTGAACCGCATTGGGAAAACCGCCAACATAGCGCGCGCCGCGGGGATCGGTTGATAATTTGACCCGCCAGCCCTGTTCCAATAACGTTTCGGCCAAGGCTTGGGCGGGGAACATATGACCGCCCGTTCCGCCTGCAGCCAAGACCGCCAATGGTGTCTTCGTCATAATTTACGCCCGTTTAAAATGTCTGCGACGTCCTTTTGCGGCCTTGAGCGTGTAAATGCAAGCAGCATCCCCATCGCAATCCCCCCGGCAATAAGCGAAGATCCGCCATAGCTAACAAAGGGCAATGTCATGCCCTTGGCAGGCAGCAGGCGCACCGCGACCCCCATATTGATCACCGCTTGAACACCGAACATGCACGCCAATCCCGTTCCTGCCAAACGAATGAACGTGTCGCGTTCGCGCATCAAACGCGACAATGACACAACCACAATCGAGGCATAGACAAACAAAATCACCGCAACCAAAACGAACCCGTATTCTTCGGCAGCAACCGCAATGATGAAATCTGTATGCGCATCAGGCAAAGACCATTTCACCTGACCTTCGCCAACGCCAACGCCGAAAAAACCACCCTCTTGGATCGCATTTGTGGCATAGCCGATTTGGGTTCTTGGATCGATATCGGGCGACAAAAACCCATCAATGCGGCGCGCAAAGTGGTCGGATAAATTATATGCAACCATCCCGACCCCGACCGTGGACACAGCCAGAACAATCAGCAAAAACATGGGCGCGCCGGCAACAAAATACACAACCCCCCATCCAAACAGCACCAATGAGGCCTGACCAAAATCGGGCTGCATCGCAAGGCAAAACACCACCGCGATCGTCAAAACAAAAGACCAAAGCCGACCGGGGGGGCCATTGATTTCTTG
>RGAJ01000268.1 GCA_009920225.1 Paracoccaceae bacterium | reverse complement strand
TGATCGCTGCCTGCCTTGGATGCGGAATAGGGGCTGCGCGGATCATAGGGGGTGGTTTCGGTAAATTGGCCGCTGGGGCCAAGGGATCCGAACACCTCATCCGTTGAAATGTGGTGAAAGCGGAATGTATCGGGTTTGCCCGCGCCGATCCAATAGGTTCGGGCCGCTTCCAACATGTGAAACGTGCCAACGATATTGGTTTCAATAAAATCGGCAGGCCCATCGATGGAGCGATCAACGTGGCTTTCGGCGGCAAGATGCATGACGATATCGGGGCGGTGTGTTGCAAACACGCGATCCAACCCTGCGCGATCACGGATGTCGCAATGTTCAAAGCAATAGTTCGGATGATCCGCAACGCTGGACACATTGTCCAAACAGGCGGCATAGGTCAGGGCATCCACATTGATGACCCGATGACCCCGCGCAATCGCCAAACGCACAACCGCCGATCCGATAAATCCAGCACCGCCTGTGATTAAGATGGTCGTCATTCTATGCCTCGTAGGTAAAGGGGCTGTCAAAATCGCGCAAACGTGGCGCGGCGGCATCTTTGGGCGAAAGCTGTGCTTGGGTTGGATCAAGCGGCCATTGAATGCCAATATCTGGATCATCAAAGCGCACCGCCCCGTCGCAGTCGGGCGCGTAGTAATCAGAGCATTTATAGACGATCTCGGTGTCCGGTTCCAAGGTCATGAAGCCATGCAAGAACCCCGCAGGGATGAACAGCTATTTGCCGTTGTCAAAGCTGAGCTCTTCACCCATCCAATGCCCAAAGGTTGGGCTGCCACGCCGAATGTCGACGGCCACATCAAACAACCGACCACGCCCGCAGCGCACCAATTTTGCCTGTGCATGCGGGGGCGATTGGAAATGCAATCCCCGCAGCGTACCGACAGCGTGGGACATGGAATGATTGTCTTGGACAAAATCGATCTCAATCCCGTCTTTGGCCAAGCGCGCCTTATTCCATGTTTCGCTGAAAAACCCGCGATCGTCACCAAAGCGTTTTGGTGTGATGACTTTCACATCTGATAACGACATTGCGGCACCTTTCCCTAAATCGGCTGCATTTAGGTTACACATTAAACACAGGAACATTCAATCCCTAAGTGAGGGGGAATGACACCCACAAGGAACCGTTGCATATGGAATTGAAACAAAGCGATCTTGCCGAACTCGACCAGATTGTCGAATTGTATCGGGATACATTTACGGCATCCGAGGGGCCGGATGAGGGGGGGATGATCGCGGATCTGTCCAAAAACCTGATGACCACAACACAGCCAAGCGACCTTTATGTTTTCACAGCTGTTGATCAGGGTGTGATCGTGGGGGTCATTATCTTCACGCGCCTGCGCTATGACGGGTCTGATCAATCGGTCTTTGTCTTGGGGCCTGTCGCTGTTCACAGCCAAGAACAGTCAAAAGGCGTTGGATCAGCGCTCATTCGGCATGGCTTGGATGTCTTGCAGCGTGACGGTGTTGGTCTTGCGACAACCTATTCAAATTGCAGCTGCGTCAGCGCCTTTGACAACCCAACCTTCTGGTAAGGCTGGCAGATGTATCAAGGGGCACGATGAGTGCCCCTGTCTGTGAAATCCGTTTTTATTCAGGATCCATCGAATAGATCATGCGTTCGTTACATGGTGCCACGCGCAGAATGTTTGTCGTTCCGGGAATGTTGAACGGCACACCTGCGGTGATCACGATCTGATCGTTTTGCGTGGCGTATCCTTCGGCCAATGCGGCACGAACGGCGCTGACCACGGCTTCTTTAAAGCGGATTTTTTCACCCGACATCACACAGTTTGTCCCCCATGTTAACGCCAAGCGGCGGGCGGTGGACATCAGCGACGTCATTGCGATGATCGGCACCCGTGGGCGTTCGCGTGCGGTCAAAAGCGCAGTTGTGCCCGATTGGGTGTAGCAGCAGATCGCCTTAATATCCGTGGTTTCTGCGATTTCACGCGCGGCAGCCACGATGCCGTCGGCAACAGATTGGCGTTCGGCGGTGCGAGATGCTTCGATCACTTCACGATAGGTCGGATCGCTTTCAACTTCGACCGCAACGTTGTTCATGGTTGTGACGGCTTCAATCGGATAGTTGCCTGCCGCGGATTCTGCTGACAACATGATGGCATCTGCGCCTTCGTAGATCGCGGTTGCCACGTCGGACACTTCGGCGCGGGTGGGCATCGGGCTTTCGATCATGGATTCCAGCATCTGTGTTGCCACGATCACAGGTTTTGCTGCCGCACGGCAGCGGCGCACCAAGCGTTTCTGAATCGGTGGAACGTTCTGCACAGGCAGCTCAACACCCAAATCCCCACGGGCGACCATGATACCGTCAGAGACGTTCAAAATGTCATTAAACCTTTCCACAGCTGATGGCTTTTCGATCTTTGACAAAATCGCCGCCCGACCACGGGCCAATTCGCGGGCTTCCATCAAATCTTCGGGACGTTGAACAAAGGACAGGGCCAACCAATCGACACCCAATTCGCAGGCAAATTCCAAATCCTTGCGGTCTTTGTCGGACAGGGCCGCCAAAGGCAACACCACGTCAGGCACGTTCACACCCTTGCGGTTGGAAATGGTGCCGCCGGTGATGACCACGCAATCCGCGTGATCGCGGCTGCAGCTTGTGACGCGCAGACGGATTTTTCCATCATTGACCAACAAATGCGCATCAGGGCGTAGCGCGGCAAAGATTTCGGGATGTGGCAGGTTCACACGTGTCACGTCACCGGGCGCATCGGTCAAATCCAACCGGAATGTGGCCCCTTCGACCAGCTCTTCTTCGCCGTTGGCAAAAACGCCCACACGCAGCTTTGGTCCCTGCAAATCGGCCAAAATCGCAATCGGGCTGTTCAGCTCTTTTTCAATCATGCGGATGATCTTGTGACGCTCTGCAATGTCTTCATGTGTGCCGTGGCTCATGTTCAGGCGAAACACATCTGCGCCTGCTTCGTGCAGGGCTTTGATGGTTTGGTAATCGTTCGAAGCTGGGCCCAATGTGGCCACGATTTTTACATTGCGATGACGTCTCATGTCGGATCCTTTGGCATCTTTTTCTGCAACCCTATCAAAACAACCTGCGTGTCAAAATAAAAAACACACCCATCGCAGTGTTAGCGGTAACATTTCGCTCGCTTATGCCCCATTTCTATGGGTGATGCAACCATTCGCTTTGGAAATATTTATCACGCACTGGACGATGAGGACAAAGATCATAT
>RGAJ01000267.1 GCA_009920225.1 Paracoccaceae bacterium | reverse complement strand
GAGGCAAGGCTGCGCCACATTATAAAACCTTACCCAACAACAACGATGCGTTCGTGCCACCAAAGCCAAACGAATTTGACAAGGCATAGTTTATTTCGCGTTTGCGTTTCACGTTTGGCGCCAAATCAATCGGTGTTTCAACCGCAGGGTTGTCCAAATTGATTGTGGGTGGGGCAACCTGATCTCGGATTGCAAGGATGGTAAAGATCGCCTCAATCGCACCAGCTGCCCCCAAAAGATGCCCGGTTGCAGATTTGGTTGAAGACATGGTTGCCTTTGACGCGGCGTCGCCCAACATCCGTTCAACGGCCGCCAATTCAATGACATCGGCCATCGTGGAGGTGCCATGTGCGTTGATGTAATCCAATTTCGACGGATCCAGTTTTCCTTTGGCCAAAGCCGCACGCATCGCGCGTTCGCCGCCATCGCCATCCTCGGATGGTGCTGTGATGTGATAGGCGTCACCCGACAGGCCATAGCCCAAAACTTCGGCATAAATTTTTGCGCCTCGTGCTTTCGCATGTTCGTATTCTTCCAACACAACGATGCCCGCACCCTCACCCATGACAAAACCATCACGATCCGCATCATAGGGGCGCGATGCAGCCTTTGGATCATCCGCGCGCTTGGTCGAGAGCGCCTTGCACGCATTAAAGCCCGCAATTCCGATTTCGCAAATTGCTGCCTCTGCCCCGCCCGCGATCATCACATCGGCATCATCGGTCATGATCAAACGTGCCGCGTCGCCAATGGCATGCGCACCTGTGGAACATGCGGTCACAACCGCGTGGTTTGGCCCCTTGAACCCATAGCGAATGCTAACATGTCCCGAAATGAGGTTGATCAGAGCCCCGGGAATAAAGAATGGCGAAACGCGGCGTGCGCCTTTTTCTTTGATCATAACAGCGGTGTCGGCAATGGATTGCAAGCCACCGATCCCTGACCCGATCATCACACCTGTGCGCAGGCGCGATTCCTCGTCTTCCGGCATCCAATTGGCGTCACGCACCGCTTGTTCTGCAGCCGCGACACCGTAGAGGATAAAGTCATCCACTTTGCGCTGTTCTTTCGGCTCCATCCAGTCATCTGCATTGAAGGTGCCGTTGCTTCCATCGCCCAATGGCAATTCGCAGGCATATTTTGTCGTCACATTGCTGGCATCAAATCGGGTGATCGGCCCAGCGCCTGATTCCCCAGCCAAAAGACGTGACCAAGTTTCTTCGACCCCACAAGCCAAAGGTGTCAAAAGACCAAGACCTGTTACGACAACGCGACGCATAGTGTGCCCCTATTCCTGTTAAATCCTGTTTCCACTGGACATAGCGCGAAATTATGGCTGGGGGCAAGACCATTGAACCCAAGGTTGATGAAAACACGCTGTATGCTGTTGCATCATCTACCAACCACACAAAATCTATCGTTTATGTGTCCGTCGAACATAAAAAAACCCTCGGCCCGAAGACCGAGGGTTTTTCATAAAATCTAATCTCAGATTATTGTGCTTCTGAGATGAATTTCACTGCGTCGCCAAAAGACTGGATGTTCTCAGCCGCGTCGTCAGGAATTTCAATTCCGAATTCTTCTTCGAACGCCATAACCAGTTCAACTGTGTCCAAGCTGTCTGCGCCAAGATCGTCGATGAAAGATGCGTTTTCCACAACTTTATCTTCTTCTACACCTAGGTGCTCAACTACAATTTTCTTTACGCGGTCTGCGATGTCGCTCATCGTGTTATCCTCATTTACTGTAGGCATCTGCCCGTTTACCGCCCCGGCCCCGAGACAGCGCTTGTCGCCCCTAGGTGTTGCATAACACACCATCAAATGGGCACCCCCGTCGGGAAATTCAAGTCTCCCACGGATCGTCACCGCGCCTATAACACAACATTTCTATTTGGCAAACGCTTTCCCGATTTATTGGACAAAAACCGACAAAATTGGTGAATTACCCCCGATTTTGCGACACCTCGCATGCAGAAAGATAGAGAAAAACGCATATCTTTGACGTTTGCGTCAACTTAAAAGGGAATCGGCGGGCCACCAGACTGGAATGAATTATCCCGAAAGCACACGAAACCACTTGTCATTCTTGCCCCCATTTTAAATAGTCGGATCAAAACAGGGGGACACTATGACAGTATTGGATCACGATCTCGTTGGGCTGCGCAAATTTCTGCAATCAGGTCAAATTTCAGCCCGCGAATTAATGCAAGAAACCTTGGCCCAGATTGAACGCGAAAATCCACGTGTGAATGCCATTGTGTCGATGTTGGATGAAGATGACTGTTTGGATGCGGCGCAAGCGGCGGACGATGCAGACGACAGTACTGGCGCATTGCATGGCATCCCCCTTGCGATCAAAGATCTGGCAAATGCCAAGGGGCTTGCCACGACAATGGGATCGCCCCTCTTTCCCAAATCGCCCGCAGCGAAAGACGATCTGTTTGTGGAGCGGATGCGCCGCGCGGGTGCGGTGATTTTTGCAAAAACAAACACGCCTGAGTTCGGACTGGGCAGTCATACGTTCAACCCCGTCCATGGCGCGACAGGAAACGCATATAACGCCACAAAATCGGCAGGCGGATCATCCGGGGGCGCATCGGTCGCGCTTGCAACCCGTATGACGGCAATCGCTGACGGGTCAGACATGATGGGATCGCTGCGTAATCCCGCAGGATGGAACAATATCTATGGTATGCGCCCCAGTTGGGGTTTGGTGCCCTCTGAACCCTTGGGCGATACGTTCATGCATCAAATGGCGACAAACGGCCCAATGGCGCGCACGCCGACAGATTTGGCGATACTGCTGTCCGTCCAAGCAGGGCCAGATCCACGACAGCCGCACGGCCGCATGGCACAAGATTTCGCGCAAGACATGCGTGAATATTCATTGAAATCGGCCAAGATCGCGTATCTTGGCGATTGGGGCTTGCCATATCAGGATGGCATTTTGGACATTACCGAAACAGCGGTAAACGATCTTGTCGCACTGGGCGCTCAGGTTGATCGCATCAGCCCACCCTTTAACATGAAAGCGTTATGGGACAGCTGGGTCCAATTGCGCCACTGGTCTGTCGCGTCCCGCTTGTCGGTCTTTTATCACGACGAGACCAAGCGCTCCCTGTTAAAGCCCGCGGCACTGTGGGAAATCGAAAACGGTCTTGCTATGACAGGGGCGCAGATCCATGCGGCATCTTTGGTGCGCTCGCAGTGGTTTGCAAAGGCAGCAAGCCTATTTTCGGAGTATGACGCGCTGATCCT
>RGAJ01000266.1 GCA_009920225.1 Paracoccaceae bacterium | reverse complement strand
AGGCCAAACATCAACGTGAAGCGGCGGTCAATGTTGATCCCCAACAAGCCGACAGTTTCACGATCTGCCATGCCTGCGCGGACCACCATCCCGAAGGTAGTGAATTGCAAGAAGGCAAAGACACCCGCGATAATGATCGCGGAAAAGGCGAAGTACACCAAGCGCCACACAGGATAGATGATCACGTTTGGATCAAACCCAAGCAGAACGCCGAAATCCATGGATCCCAAAAATGCGCTGGGCGCAGGTGTTTGGATTGGGTTCGCGCCAAAGAAATATTTGATGATCTCTTGCAAAACAATCGCCAAACCGAATGTCACCAGAATTTGGTCTGCGTGGGGACGTTTATAGAAATGTTTGATTAGGCCACGTTCCATTGTGTAGCCCACTGCCAGCATAACAGGGATCGAAAACACGATTGCAATCGGGACTGACCAATCGATCAGAGCCGTTCCAAAATTTTCGCCGAACCATGATTGAAGGTAGGGTACTTTTACCTCAAGAGGATTTCCCAAAAAGTCCTTTTGGGATTCATCAATGGTAACATAGCTGATTTTCATCAGTCGTTGCAGAGTGACGGCACAAAAAGCACCAATCATAAAGAGTGCGCCATGCGCAAAGTTTACGACACCCAAGGTGCCGAAGATAAGTGTAAGTCCCAATGCAATCAATGCATAAGCCGAGCCCTTATCAAGCCCGTTTAGGATTTGAAGAATGATAGCGTCCATCGTCCGCGCCCTGTTTTGGTGTGACTGATGACCCGAATAAACGGTCAAGAATGACTGGCCGCGCGATTGCGGCCAGTCCAAAGAAGGTCGTGATTAACCTGCGTTACAGGTGCCAAGTGTCGCTTCGTCACCACCAAACATTGGGTGGTTTGGCGCATATGTGACTTGCTCAACTGGTGTTGTTTCAACGATTTCCAATGTGTCGTATTGGTTTGTTGGGTTTTCTTTACCCTTCATGACCAACACGTCTTTAAAGCACTGGTGATCTTCGGCACGGTATAGTGTCTTACCGTTGCCCATACCGTCGAATTCAAAGCCTTCAAGTGCTTCTGCAACTGCACATGGGTTGAACGAACCCGCGCGTGTTACTGCATCCGCATATAGCAATGTTTGAACATAGCATGTGTGTGCTGCGTTTGATGGTGGGCGACCGTATTTTTCGCCGAATGATTTAACGAACGCTTTGGTGCCTTCATCCGCGAGCTGCCAGTTCCAGTTCATCGAACCGTAAACGCCTTGGATGTTTGAGCCCGCGCCCGCTGCCATCAATTCTGAGTACAGAGGAACAACGATTTCAAAGTTCTTGCCGCCAACTTGTTTGTCACGCAGACCGAATTGGATCGCTTGTGTCAATGAGTTAACCATGTCCGCACCGTAGTGGTTCAGAACCAAAACGTCTGCGCCTGAGTTCAGAACAGGTGCGATGTATGACGAAAAGTCGCCCGCGCCAACCGGTGTTAGAACGTTGTTCGCTGTTTGCCAGCCCATTGCTTCGGTTGCGGCTTGGATCGACTCTTGTTGTGTCCAGCCCCATGTATAGTCCGCAGTCAAGTGGTACGCACGGCGGTCTGTGCCGTATGCGTTTTTCAAAACTGGGCCAAGCGCTGCGCCTGACATGTAACCGTTAAAGAAGTGACGGAAACCGTTTGCTTTGCGGTCTTTACCAGTTGTGTCGTTTGAGTGTGTCAAACCTGCCATAAAGATGATGCCAGCTTCTTGGCACAGACCCTGAACAGCAACAGCCACACCTGATGATGAGCCGCCGTTGATCATGATGACGCCGTCTTTTTGGATCATCGATTGCGCAGATGCGCGTGCAACGTCTGATTTTGTTTGTGTGTCACCTGTGACGAATTCAACTTTTTTGCCCAAGATGCCGTTACCTTGCAGCGCTTTTGAGCTGAAGGTGTTCATCATGCCGCCGTCGCCGATACCGTTCAGGTGCTCAACAGCCAATTCTTGTGCGCGCAGTTCGTCCAGACCCTCTTCTGAGTATGGGCCAGTTTGTGGAACGTTAAAGCCGATTTTCACAGATCCGCCAGTTGGTTCGTTTGTGAAAGCTGCAGCAGAAGACGCTGTGAAGATTGTAGGAAGTGCAAGACCGGCACCCGCCGCTGCACCTGTTTTGATCACGCCACGGCGTGTCAGGTCTAATTTGGACATGTAATCCTCCCAATTTAAGTAATGCTTCCGGCTCCTCCTGCCGACCGCATGGCACAATTGTGCAAGGGTATTATGCCGCTGTATTAGAAAATTTCGCAATAAGGGTTTCAAACACAACAATAATTTTGTAAATAAATGAACAATATATCGCGGTATACTGTAAATAAATTTACAAAACAACACCGCATGCCATTGTAAAATCGAGGTTTTTGATGTCAGAAAACGTCTCAGTTGGATCACGTATTCGTGAGCGTCGCGTTACCATCGGTCTCAAGCAGGCCGATTTGGCCGCCAAAGTCGGGATTTCCGCGTCCTATTTAAACCTGATCGAACACAATCGACGCAGAATCGCGGGAAAGTTGTTGTTGCAATTGGGCGAGGCCTTGGGCATTGATCCGCAGCTCTTGTCAGAGGGTGCACAAGCGTCAATCGTGGCGCGGCTTCGTGAATCTGCGGCATATCATGGTGAAACGGTCGGGGATGATGGCTCTGCCGCTGACTTTGCGGCGCGCTATCCCGCGTGGGCGCAACTTGTCATTGATCTGGATCGCAAGGTGCGTCAATTGGAACAAACCGTTGACGGCCTTAGTGATCGATTGTCTCATGATCCACATTTGGCGACATCCCTGCACGAAGTGTTAACAACGGTGACCGCCATTCGATCCACCAGTTCGATTTTGGCCGAAACGCAGGATATCGAACCCGAATGGCAAATGCGTTTTCACAGAAACATCAATGAGGACAGCCAAAGATTGGCAGAAGAGGCGCAATCACTGGTCAGTTATCTGGACATGGGGTCCAATGATGGGGCATCGGCAAGCTCGCCTTGGGATGAATTGGAAACCTTTTTCCTTGAACATGAGTACAGCTTTTCACATCTGGTCGATCGCGAGCAGGGGCAATCACTTGTCGACAACAGCAGCCTTTTGAAAATGCGGGCCAGTCGCATGTTGGCACATCGGTTTTTCAACCAATATTTTGACGACATTGCCCAAGTGGACGACGCCACGTTCACAGCGGCCCTGGATCGCGTTGGGCAGGATGCGGTTTTGATCGCTGCGCAGTGTGGAGTGACGATTCCCACAATCATGCG
>RGAJ01000265.1 GCA_009920225.1 Paracoccaceae bacterium | reverse complement strand
TTGCGCCAACTGAGCGCGGTATCTTGGGTCGGGCGCTTCATGATCGACCTCGTAGGGTTCCAAATTCACCCGATTGCGCCGTGACAGGACGCAAGCCAAACACAAAATGCGTGACCGCAGCCACGACCGGATAGATCAAGATCGTCGCAACCATTTGGCTCAGATGTAGGCCAAGACCGGGAAGAGGAACGAAAAACACGATCAAAATAAATCGGGTCGCGACCGTGACACCGACCACTGCGGCAGCCACCAACATCCATTCACGCAGTGCAGAGGCGTCCGAGTTATATGAAAGACTAAGCTTTAGCCAAGCGGCCGCAATGATCACAAGCGCGGCCTGCAAGCCGGGTTCGCGTTGCAATACGAGGTCTTCGGAAAAGATGACAAGCGCGATCAAGATTGATGGGATTGCGGCGGGTCTGCGCACGCTCCACGCAAAAATAAGCGCCATCAAGATATCTGGCCCAGCCCAATTTTGTGGACGCGTATCAAGCGGCAATAGACGGAAAAACATCAACCCCATCGCCACGATCACGAACAAGACCCGAAACCACCAAACAAACTCCAACCTTTCGTAATCGGCAGACAGGCGCACGCGCAACCGGCCATTTGGATCCAAAGCCAATTGACCAATGACCAAACCCGCCGGTAACACGCCCCCTTCGCCAGATGTGACCACACGATCCCCTGCCCGAACAAGATCGGGGTTTTCAATGAAATCAACCGGCGGCGCGGCAGTATTGTCGCCCACAACAAAAGCACGCTGTCCAGAGGGTTGAACGATTGCAGGAATTTGGCTGTACGGGTCCGTCAACAAAATAACACGGCTGGTGCGTTGACCCACACCCGAAATGCGGCCCACCAAACCCAAGCCATCCATGGCGGCCCACCCGTCACGAATGCCGTCTTGGGCACCGATGTTCAACAACACCGATTGCCGAAAGGGCGATCCGCTGTCGGCCATCACGATGCCAGAAATATGGGTGAATTTTGGATCCAATCGCAGATTGTTCAAATCCAAAAGACGCGCGTTTTCTTGTTCTAACTGCAGCGCCGCCTCGCGCCAGCTTTTCATTTGTTGCAGTTCGCGGCGCAGCTCTTGGTTTTGCTCATAGAGCGACGCATAACTTTTGAAATCCCGAATAAGGTTGATCGTACCCGTCACCGGCGCCATGGCCCATGCGAAACTGGGGACATATTGATCAATCACATGCGCACGGAACCGTTCGACGCGCGGGCTGTCGATGCGCCAAATCACAAAGATCGCAAACATAACCAACACCAACACCACCGTAATCAAACGGCGGAGCGGTGTTACATAATCATCTTGCTTTCCACGATGTTGGGCCAAGCCTACCTCTTAGTCAGAGAGCACTTGCCTTAGCTGTCGTAGTCTATGGCGTGGCGCAGTTGTTTTTCATATTCTAGCGCTTTGCCAGTCCCTATGGCAACGCAATTCAAGCTTTCGTCCGCGATGGAAACAGCCAAACCTGTCTGTTCGCGCAGCGCAAGATCAAGATCACCCAACAATGCGCCACCACCTGTCAACATGACGCCACGATCAACAATATCCGCAGCCAAATCAGGCGGCGTGACTTCTAATGCGGTCATGACCGCTTCGCAAATCTGCTGGACTGGCTCTGACAGTGCTTCGGCAATTTGGGCTTGGGTTATTTCGATTTCCTTGGGCACGCCATTCAACAGATCGCGCCCACGGATCATCATGGATGCACCACGGCCATCGTTGGGCATACGCGCCGTCCCGATCGAGGTTTTGATGCGCTCTGCAGTGCTTTCGCCAACCAATAGGTTTTGCTGGCGACGCAGATAGTTGATGATCGCCTCGTCCATACGGTCACCGCCCACACGAACAGAGCGGGCGTAAACAATGTCACCCAATGACAAAACCGCAACTTCGGTTGTACCACCGCCGATGTCGACAACCATGTTGCCTGTCGGATCGGTGATCGGCATGCCGGCACCAATTGCAGCAGCAATGGGTTCGGCAATCAATCCCGCCTTGCGCGCACCTGCGGACAAAACCGATTGACGAATCGCGCGTTTTTCAACGGGTGTCGCACCATGTGGTACACATACAATGATTTTCGGCTTTGAGAATGTGGACCGTTTGTGCACCTTGCGAATGAAATGTTTGATCATTTCTTCGGCTACGTCAAAATCGGCAATGACACCGTCGCGCATCGGGCGGATCGCTTCGATCGAACCGGGCGTGCGGCCCAACATCAGTTTCGCATCTTCGCCAACGGCCAAGACCTTTTTAACACCATCCTTGACATGATACGCAACCACTGACGGCTCGGACAGAATGATACCGCGGCCTTTTACGTAAACCAAAGTATTCGCGGTCCCTAGGTCAATCGCCATGTCCTGCGAAAACAGTCCCGTCAAAGATGAAAGCCCAAACATATGCTGATTATATCCCCAAATTTATGGTACGATGCGACTCGTCCCGTCGACCCCAATAAGTTGCCAATCTTATAGGTCCCAATTTTGCAACATGAAAGAGGCGAAGTCCATTTTCGACAGTGATTCAAGAATTATTTTGCCTTTAGGCTTAAGTTCGCCGACACCCAAAAGGCCCCCATAAACACGTGTCGATTTACGACGTCACAGCGGTCAAATTGCGCCCGCATCCCCGCAAGAGGATCGTTTTTTCCATCAAGAAATAGGGCATAAAGTCGTGTTTTCGGAAATAAGTCGCAAAATTGCGATAGGTAGTCGGCTGAGGTCTGTTAAAATTTGCAATCCTGCTAAACATCATCCCAATTCAATATTGGAGTCGTCTATGAAAACGCACGTAAAAGCGCTGGTCGTTGGTGGTGGCGCGGTTGGGTCTTCCATCGCATACCATTTGGCAAAAGCTGGGTGGAAAGATGTCATGTTGCTGGAACGCGACGAATTGACATCAGGATCAACATGGCACGCAGCAGGTTTGTTGCCACTGTTCAACATGTCCTATGCGACCACGCATATCCACAAATACTCGGTCGATTTCTACAAAACGCTAGAAGAAGAAACCGGTTTGAATGCGGGTTTCTCGATCGTGGGTAACCTGCGTATGGCACAAACCCAAGACCGCATGGACGAATACCTGCTGTATTCATCAGTTGCGGAAACAGCGGGGGTGTATCACGAATTCCTGACACCAAAAGAGATCAAAGAACGCTGGCCTTTGGTTCGGACCGAAGACCTAAAGGGTGCGTTGTTCCACCCCCAAGACGGCTATATCAACCCTGCGGATGTCACCAT
>RGAJ01000264.1 GCA_009920225.1 Paracoccaceae bacterium | reverse complement strand
AAGGCCGACACCCCAACCGCACAGGCCGCGCGCGCCAAAACGGGGGCAAATTCGCGTTGACCGCCCGATGTTGTCCCCTGCCCGCCTGGTTGTTGGACCGAATGGGTCGCATCGAAAACGACGGGGTATCCTGTGGCCGCCATCGTGGGCAAACCCCGGAAATCGCTAACCAAGGTGTTATAGCCAAACGATGTTCCCCGATCACACAGCATGATGTTTTCATTGCCCGTGCTGGCAATTTTTTCGGCCACATTGCCCATGTCCCAAGGGGCCAGAAATTGCCCCTTTTTGACATTAATCGCACGGCCGGTTTTCCCGGCGGCCAATAACAAATCTGTTTGACGGCACAAAAATGCGGGGATCTGGATCACATCGACCACCTCGCCCGCGGGTGCACATTGGGCGGCGTCATGTACGTCGGTCAAGACTGGACAGCCAAAGGCATCACGCACCTCGGCCAAAATCTGCAACCCCTGTTCCATCCCAATGCCGCGTTGGGTGGAAATCGACGACCGGTTTGCCTTGTCATAGCTGGCTTTGAAAATAAACTTGGTCCCCGTGGCCGCACAGGCAGTGGCGATTTTTTCGGCCATGAACATTGTGTGATCGCGGCTTTCCAACTGACACGGGCCTGTGATCAAGGCAATGGGCGCGTCGCCACCGATGACAACATCGCCGATTGTGATTTTTTTGGTGTCTAGAATATTCACAGGGTCTCTCCGATCACTGATTCAATGCGGGTCACATCTTCGGGGTTGTTCAATTCCCAAAACACGCGACCGCGCCCGTCGACTTCGACGCATTTGACGGTGTGGCCATTGGCCAAAAACCGCAGTTGTTCAAGGCCTTCCAATTGTTCCAACGTGCTCTCGGGCCAGCTCATGTAATGTGCCAAACCTTGGGGGGTATAGGCATAGACGCCGACATGGTGATACACAGGCAAGGGCGCGTCGTCGGGCCATTTGGCGATATCCATAAATGGCACCACCTCTTTCGAAAAATAGATCGCATGATGGTTTTTATCGAACACGGCCGTCGTGCCACCCACGCGGCCGTTCTTGCGGTCGGTGGTAAAATGGCCATAGGTCAGGCGATCCAACCGCAAAACAGGGGTTGCCATGTCGGCGGTGGTGTCCGATTTCATTGCCGCAATCAGATCCTCGACGAACCAATGGGGTGTCAGGGGCGCGTCGCCTTGCAGGTTCACGATCAAATCCGCATCAAGTCGCGCATTTTGCACCGCCTCGGCACAGCGTTCGGTGCCATTGCGACAGCTCGATGAGGTCATGATGACATCCGCGCCAAAGCCCCGCGCCGCATCTGCGATACGATCATCATCGGTGGCGACATAAATCGCATCAACGCCGCTGACCCGCTTGGCCGCGCGCCAGCTTAGTTCAATCAAGGATTGGCGTGTGCCATCAGGCAACGTCAGTTCGACCAAGGGCTTGCCCGGATAACGCGTTGAGGCATAACGGGCGGGAATTATGATAACAGTTTTCATGCGACACCTGCGCGTAAAAGATCATGGATATGAATAACACCGACGGGATGATGTGTATCATCGACCACCACAAGGACGCTGATTTTCCGCGTATTCATGATGTTCAACGCCTCGGCGGCAAATTGTTTTTTCGTCACCGTAATCGGGTTGATCGTTGCGATTTCACCTGCCGTTTTTTGCATCAAATGATGCATATGACGGCGCAAGTCCCCGTCTGAGACAACGCCCATCAAACGCCCATCCTGACACACCGCCGCGGTGCCAAAGCCCTTGGATGTCATGGTGATCAACACATCCTGCATCGGCATATCATGGGCGACGATTGGAACCTCGTCCCCTGTGTGCATCAACTGACCAACGGTTGCCATCTGCGCGCCCAGCTTGCCGCCGGGATGAAACACGCGAAAATCATCGGGCCGGAAATTGCGCCGCTCCATCAACGCCACCGCCAAAGCATCGCCCAGCGCCAGTGTCAATGTGGTTGACGTCGTAGGCGCCATACCAATTGAACAGGCTTCAGGCGCTTTGGGCAGGGTCAATTTGTAATCTGCCGCTTGCATCAACGTGCT
The DNA here is from genome assembly GCA_009920225.1 of Paracoccaceae bacterium. Classification (GTDB taxonomy): domain Bacteria; phylum Pseudomonadota; class Alphaproteobacteria; order Rhodobacterales; family Rhodobacteraceae; genus CAJXSD01. Next base: position 1,198 of record RGAJ01000264.1, on the reverse strand, counting down.
GTCAGGATTGGACGAAATCGCCGCCATCGGAATGGAAAAGCGCCGCGTATGCGCCACAATATCGCGCAGCTCGGCGGTTTCGCCGGAATTGGAAATCAACAGGCAAAAATCCTGTTCAGTGACCATGCCCAAATCACCATGGCTTGCCTCGGTCGCGTGCACAAAGCTTGCCGGTGTGCCCGTACTGGCCAAGGTCGCGGCAATTTTGTTGCCAATATGGCCTGATTTGCCGACGCCCGACACGATCACCCGACCCCGACAGGCCAAGATCGCCGCCAGTGCCGCATCGAAATCAACCGGAAGTTCATCCGCCAATTGTTCCAACGCGCGCGCTTCGATCCCTAACACGCGACGGGCGGTTTCGATGGCGCTTGTGTCCTTGGTCATGATAGGATCCTATGTGTTCTTTTCGCTCTCTGTAGCGCGATAATAGTCCTGATACCATGCCACAAATGCCGCAACCCCCGTTTTCACGTTTGTTGTCGGCTTATATTGGGTTAAGGCCTGTAGTAATGTCGTATCGGCCCAAGTCGCGGGAACATCGCCCGCCTGCATATCCATATAGTTTTTGGTCGCCTCTTGGCCCATTGCGCCCTCAATCGCGGCAATAAAATCACCCAATTCCACCGGATCATTGTTGCCAATATTCACCACGCGGTAGGGCGCCACGGGCGATAGGCTGTCGAAATCCCCAACGGGGTTGCCTGTGATCGGTGGCGTTTCGATCAACATTGTTAAAGCGCGTACCAGATCGGTGACATAGGTAAAATCCAGTTTCATATGGCCGTGGTTATAAACATCAATGGGACGCCCATTTTGGATTGCATCCACAAATTTAAACAACGCCATATCGGGCCGCCCCCATGGACCGTAAACGGTAAAAAATCGAAAACACGTAATCGGCAGATCGAACAGATGCGCATAGGAATGCGCCATTGCTTCGTTCGATTTTTTCGTGGCCGCATAGAATGACATCTGATGATCGGCCTTTTGCGTTTCAGAATAGGGCATATCGGTATTTGCCCCATAGGCCGACGATGTGGATGCCAACAGCATGTGTTTGGGTGGATAGGCACGCGCGGCCTCAAGCAATTCAAACGTGCCGATAAGGTTCGCCTCAAGATACGCGCGCGGATTGTTGATAGAATATCGCACGCCCGCTTGGGCCGCCAAATGGATTACCGCATCAAAACCTTGT
>RGAJ01000263.1 GCA_009920225.1 Paracoccaceae bacterium | reverse complement strand
ATGATTGCTGATGGGGTCACGCCGGTGGGGTGTGATCCGACACCACCCGCGTTTGATCACAGTGCCGCTTCGTTTGGAATTGCTTATGAACGCTGTGACGCAAAGCCAGAACAGGTCGCTGCCGCGCTACAGCGCTTGCCGGCGAACGGGCCGTCCATGCTTGAAATTTCAATTCCATCCACGCCCAAACGATAAAGGTTTATCATGTCTCATCCTTCAATTACTTTTGACCATGCAATCACCCGACGCCCCGCCAAAAGCATCGTTGACGGGCTTCGTGCCATTGACATTGGCGCACCAGATTATGATGGCATGATACGGGCGCATGATGCCTACGTCGCCGCATTGCGCAGCACGGGGGCCGATGTTCGTGTGCTTGACCCGATTGAGGCCTTTCCAGACGCGCAGTTTGTCGAAGACACTGCCCTGTGTTTGCCGCAAGGCGCGATTTTGATGCACCCAGGCGCCCCGTCGCGCGTTGGTGAAGTCCAAGAAATGGCACCGCATCTACGAGAGATTTACACAGATATTCGGTCTATCCAGGGCGGCGGTCATATCGAGGGCGGCGACATCTTGGTCACGGGGCGTGAAATTCTGGTTGGCCTGTCGGATCGCACCAATGCCGCGGGTGTCGCAGAGTTGGAAACGATTGCGCATGACTGGGGCCACACTGTGCGCACCGTGATTACACCCCCCGGTGTTTTGCATTTCAAAACAGATTGTTCGTTGATGGATCCAGAGACGATATTATCGACACGAAAACTGGATGCATCAGGGTGCTTTGACGGATATCGCGTGCTTCATGTACCTGACGGCGAAGAAGCGGCGGCAAATGCCATTCGCTTTAACGATTTGGTTATTATGGCAGACGGGTTTCCGCGCACCGCAGAGATGCTTTTTCGCGCGGGATTTAAGGTTGTCGCCATTGACAACACAGATTGCGCTAAACTCGATGGCGGCATGTCGTGCCTGTCGCTTCGCTTTTAGCTAAGGCGTTCTGAAAGCGCATCGCGCACCCGCATATATCGATAGGTTGCTTCGGCTGCAAACGCGCCCAAGCGGCCAAATACCCGCGGTCGCGGAATTGTCTGAAACGCCTGTAACGCGTCATGATCCCCCAAAATATGCGCGGCCAGCGCGCGTGCCGCAGCTGGGGCCGTGTTCATCCCATGCCCGCCAAATCCCGCAAGGCTATAGTGATTTTGCCCGATTGCACCGACGATCGGCATGTAATGTCGGGCATAGGCCATATTCCCTGCCCAAGCGAAGTCGATGCCGATCTGCGCGGATTGCATTTGCGCCACCATGATTGGGTACATGGCCTTGATGTCATGCAAGATCATGGCGCGAATGCGTGTGGTGTCCAAGGTCCCAAATGCTGTGATCGCCATGCCCCACAGCAGCCGTCCATCTGGCAAGCGGCGGTAATAGTTTCCTGCGCGACGCGTATCGGCGATGGCCCAATGACAGCGGATATGTTCGTCCAAAATCTCGGGCATAGGATCAGTGACGCCGATATAGGTGCGGATTGGCAGGAAATGTTTGCGTGAAAACGGCGTTTCATGGCCCATGTATCCGCCTGTCGCGGTGATGACGTTTCGGGCCTTAATTTGCGTGGGGCTCCCCGCAACGGTGATGTCGAACCCATGTTTGGTATTATCTATGCGCGTGACGGGCGCTGTTTCTACAATCGTGGCCCCTGCGTTCAATGCATCCTGCGCGAGCAACCGCATGAAATTTAACGGGTGAAAGTGAAAGGCCGAAGGGGTATAGACCCCAGACTTGTAGCGTCGCGCCGATAACATCTGGCGCAATTCATCTTGGGCGATGTGGCGATCTTGTTCCGCCGCGTCCATAGTCGCGCCGTTTAAATCAAGGATGAGTTCGCCTTGCACAAGGTCACAGGCCGCATATCGGGACTGTTCCATCCGCGTTCGCATCCATGCCACGCCATGTTGCGCAAGCGCGTCAAGCGTTTTTGCAACATGTGGCCCGACCAGTTGTGTTATCTGTTCTGTCCCCGCTGCCCAACCTGCGGAACAAAACCCACCATTGCGGCCAGAGGCCCCCGATCCGATCCGATCAGTCTCGAGCACAATCACCCGTGCCCCACCCTGGGCAAGTGTCAGGGCGCTGACCAATCCTGCAAGGCCGGCACCGATGATTGCAACATCATAGTCCCCCCGCGTGATCGATGTGATCTTGGTGGTATCGGGGGGCGCAATTCCTGTCGCGTCATACCATGTGCGCGCGCGCAATGCGGTCAATGTGATTTGCCTTTTTTGATCATGTTATCAAGCGATTTGATCCCAGAGGCCGCAAGCATCGTCAAGAGCACATAGATCAGCGCAGCCGAGTTAAACGGCTCAAACGCCAAAAAGCTTTGCGCCTGAAATTCGCGCATACGTTGGGTCAGATCACGCACCGATAGGATTGAAACCAAAGACGTATCTTTCAACATTGCGATGAATTCATTGCCCAATGCGGGCAGCACGATGGCAATCGCTTGTGGGATGATGATGAACCTCGCGATATACCATTCTTTGATCCCCAATGATCGTGCGGCTTCGATTTGCCCTTTTGGGACGGCTTCGATGCCCGCGCGGAAAATCTCTGCCATATAGGCCGAATAGCCAATCGCAATTGCAATGATCCCGCGTGTCATCATCTCAAGGTCGATATAGCCGACAGACGCGCTTTTGAGTGCGCCTGACAACGGCAGGCCGACGTAAAGAATGATCACCAACATTGGGACCCCACGAATTGTATCGACAAAAAAATCCGAAAAAACCACCAAGGGATGGGCACCAATCAGCCGCCCGATCCCTGCCAAGATCAAAAGCAATGCGCCAAAAACGATACACACGATCCCGATGGTTTTGGTGACGGCGTTTAGAAATTGGGTTTCCCAGATGATGGGAAAATCGCCGACGGCATCTTTGGGTAAAAGCGCCGCTGATACTGATCCTTTGTTCAAAAGGGTGATCGCATCATCAAGCGTGGCGAGGGATCGGATCTTATAGGGTTGTTCCGGCGCCGTTGTTTGAAAATCGCCATAGCGAATGGTGTCTGCGATGGCTTGTGGTGTGCCCGAAATAATGCCGATGCGCCCATCCAAGTTGCCGACCAAAGCGACACTTTCATTGGGGCGGGAAAATTGCCAAAGTGATATACCAACCAACAGCACGCCAAGTATGCTAAATACCACATCGGCACGTTTCGATGGCTTGAGCCGCGACAGCATGGCCCACACCATCCCAAGCACCCCAGCCCCCAAATATGC
>RGAJ01000262.1 GCA_009920225.1 Paracoccaceae bacterium | reverse complement strand
GCACCGGCATCACGGCTGATGACGGCGTCAGATGTCAGCTCTGTTCCCATAACACTTAGGGAAACCCCTGCTTTTGCGGGGATCAATTGACCCGCATCATCCAAAAGTCGGCTATATTGTTCGGTGGACACGCGGAACGCCGCCTCAAGCGCGCTGGGGTCGATCAACTGGCCAATGCGTTCGTTTGCACCAACCAAACCGCCTTGGACCAATGTAATACCGCTCAGAACACCCGAGAATTCCGCGCGTAACACCGTGTCATCCAATCGGCGTTGCGCATCGGCGGCGGCCAACTCTGCACGAGTCAGGCGCGTTTGCGCCTGTGACTGGCGGGACTTGGCTTGGTCTAGCGCACTGCGCCGCGACAAAACGGATTGTGCGGCCGAAGATGCGGCAAGTTCGGCCGCTTCGACCGACGCCGCTGTCCCGACACCACGGGTTTGCAAATCTTGTTGACGTTCATAAGCGCGTTGCCGCAGATCCGCTTGCTGTTGTGCTGCGGCCAGTTCATCTTGGGCCAATGCGATGGCACGCTCTGCCTCGGTGACTTCGCCCAGCGCGTCGGTGACATCGGCCTTAGCACGGGCCAAAACGGATTGCGCATCTGCATCATTGACACGAACCAAAACCTCGCCAGCTTGAACTTGACCGCCTTCGATAAAGTTCGGGGACAGCTCAATCACTTGGCCGCTGCTTGGCAAACGCAAGTCCAATGTTCGCCGGCTTTGGATTTCTCCGAAAACCTCAAGCACCGGCGAAATGGTTTCCGGTGACGCCGGCACAACATTTACCGTAAACACACGCTCACGCGCTTGGGGCGCACGGGTTTCTTTGGACATACGATCGTTGATCGCTGTTTTCACCATTTGCCCTGCATAGGCCAATAGACCGAGGCTGAGCGCCATGAGAAACAATCCGATTAGGCCATTACGAAGAAAGCGCATGTCGCGGTCCTTAAGATATCAAAACAGTATATTTCAGTGTATCGGGCAGTGAATTTTTTATGCCCTTCTGCATTCAACGCGGCGTGCGTCTACTTCCGTCGCAGATGTTCGTCCAATCGCGGCATTATTTCAACAAAATTACAGGGTTGATGACGAAAATTTAATTGTTTGGAAAGAATTTCATCCCACGCATCACGGCATGCACCGGGCGATCCGGGAAGCGCAAACAGATAGGTTCCGCCCGCAACACCCCCAGTGGCCCGCGATTGTATGGCAGAAGTCCCAATTTTCTGCATACTAATGATCGTGAACACCGTTCCAAACGCGTCGATTTCTTTTTCATAGACGTCGCGATGCGCTTCGACAGTGACATCGCGCCCAGTTAATCCAGTGCCGCCCGTACTGATGACCACATCGACGGTTTCGTCGGCTATCCACGCCCTGAGCTGATCCGCAATCACGGTGCGCTCATCCGGCACGATCTTGCGGTCGACGACGATATGACCATCTGCAACGATCCGATCCACCAAAGTTTGGCCCGATTTATCGTCCGCCAATTGACGCGTATCTGACACGGTTAGAACCGCGATCCGAACGGGAATAAAGTCTTTGGTTTCATCAATGCGCGACATTCAATTTCCCAATTTCTGTTTAACAGACAAAAGATCCGCCCAAGCTTCGCGTTTTGAAATCGGATTTATTGCCCATCGCTATGATGACATCGGGGGCAGCCAATTCGACGTGACGCTGTAAAAAGGGCAACATCATTTCAATTTCATCTGGCGAAGGATCACGGTTTTGCGGCGGTCGCCACGGCACCACATTTGTGATGTAAATCGCGCGTTCAAGATCAACTGCATCGCGCGACAGCCCGATTGCCGCGAACATTTTATCCAACAATTGGCCCGCGCGGCCCACGAACGGACTACCTTGCATATCTTCGTCACGGCCAGGGCCTTCGCCAATCACCATCACGCGCGCGCCCACTTTGCCATCAGAAAACACCAACTGTCGCGCACCGCGTTTTAAATCGCAGTGTTCAAACCCATCCATAATGGCGCGTAGATCATCCAAGCTTTTGGCCGATTGCGCCAATTTTGTTGCGATGTCAGCGGGGGTTTCTTCGACGATTTTGGTTGGCACGGCGGTGGTTTTCGAAACCGCGGGCTTGGCCTTGTCTGCCAATTCAAAACGGTTGACAGGGGCGTCCAAGATCGCCTCGGTCGCACCCATTTCCATTTGCCATTCCAAAACTGCTTTGGCGTAATGCCAATCCAACTGCGATTCCATGATCTTATGTTATCCCCTATGGTGTAAAAGGGAAAGCGCCCGTGGTGACGCAGGTCAGCGTCGTTAACCATTTTGAAACCATCCTTGATCAAAAGTGACCTCTGAGAGGGCGCAATGATCACACGGGCATATACAGTTTGTTTTGAAGGTATGGAACCACGATTGGTCGAGGTGGAATGCGCCATTGCAAACGGTCTTCCCGCCTTTTCCATCGTCGGCCTGCCCGATAAAGCCGTGTCCGAAGCCCGCGATCGCATCCGTGCGGCATTTTCGTCGCTGTCGATTGCGCTGCCCTCCAAGCGCATCACGATCAACCTAACGCCTGCGGATCTGCCCAAAGAAGGGGCGCATTTGGATTTGCCCATTGCCTTGTCACTGCTTGCAGGATTGGACATCATCCCCAAAGAAGACGTTGAGAACGCGTTAGCCATCGGGGAAATATCGCTGGATGGACGATTGAATGCGGTTGCTGGGGCGCTGCCCACAGCCTTGAAAGCGGCAGAGTTGGACAAAGATTTATTCTGCCCGCGGGACTGCGGCAGCGAAGCCGCATGGGTCGACGGCACCCGCGTTATTGCGGCGCCAACGCTGTTGCGGCTGATCCAGCATATGAGCGCACAAAACCCCATCGAACCGGCCGCCCCACGCACCTTAGACGCAGCGCCACACTTGATCGATATGAACGACGTCAAGGGACAAGAAAGGGCAAAACGCGCGCTAGAAATCGCAGCGGCAGGCCGCCATCATGTGTTGATGATCGGCACACCGGGCGCGGGGAAATCCATGTTGGCGGCCCGATTGCCGACAATCCTGCCCCCAATGACCGCGCAAGAGGCCTTGGAAACCACGATGGTTCATTCCCTTTCCGGGTTGCTTAGCGCAAATGGGTTGCAAAGTGTGCGACCCTTTCGCGAACCCCACCACACGTCGTCCATGGCGGCAATCGTCGGCGGGGGGCGGGGCGCGAAGCCGGGCGAGATTTCATTGGCTCATAACGGGGTTTTGTTCATGGACGAATTCCCCGAGTTTCCGCGGCATGTTCTTGAAACCTTGCGCCAGCCCATCG
>RGAJ01000261.1 GCA_009920225.1 Paracoccaceae bacterium | reverse complement strand
ATGTCGATCAACGCCATGTTTATTGTGGGATTGGTTTTCGTGCCCAAGCTTTGGAGTGTCGTTGAATATCTCTTTCCATTGGCGATGGCTGCGTTTTTCTTGAACGCGATTTGGACGCTGAAAATGATGGGTGATATGATCGCGCGGTATTTGGCCGAAAAAGATGGATTTAACGCAGATGCAAACAATTCATTTGCCCAAGTTCTGCCTGCCTTTGCCTTGGCCATGAACGCGGTTGGATTGGCGGCCCCTGCGGCGATGTCCACGGTTCCAACTGTGGTGGGAACATCGATTGTTTTGTCGACACTTTTTGGAACGATTGCGGCGCTGTATGCGATTGTGAAAATCATTGCGGCGGTTCCTGCGTTGCTGCACCACGGTGTTGATCGCGACGCCGCGCCAACGCTGATGATTGCGGTGCCATTGGTGACAATCTTGTCGATCATGATCATGCGTCAAGATCACGGTTTGCACACAACGTTAGAAGGTCACACAACCGCCGCAGATACATTGATGTTCTTGGCCAAAGGGATTTCGATCCAACTGGCGTTCCTGGGTCTGGGTTGGGCTGTGTTGAAATCACAGGGATATTTCAAATCCTATGTCTTTGGTGACAAGACACATGTCGGATCATATGCGTTGGTTTGCCCTGGTGTTGCGTTTTCGGTGTTGATGCATTTCTTTATCAACAAAGGTTTGGTTGCGACGCATATCATCGACAAATTTGGGACAGCGTATTGGGCCCTGACAGCCGTTGCGTTGATCGCCCAATTTGCGATGGTTGTACTTGTGCTTCGGTTGAACCGTCAGCATTTTGGAATGGCGCGGCCCTCTGCGGTTCCTGCCGAATAAATAAAACGCTTACAAAACACAGCCAGTTCGATGATCTGGCTGTGTTTTCTTATGTCGGCCCTCTGATTCTGCGCGGGTGCGTGCGCCGTGTCGATACATTCGGGCAGGATCGACAGACAAAGGTATTAATTCCAAGCGGCCCCAATCTTTATTGCAAAAATTTCACAAATAATTTCGATATTTTTTCCAATTTACCCCTTGAACCGCCGCGCGGGTCGTCGTAAACACCGCCTCACGTTGGGGTGTGGCCAAGTGGTAAGGCATCGGTTTTTGGTATCGTGTACCGTAGGTTCGAATCCTACCACCCCAGCCAACACAATCTTTGAAAATCTGATTTAAACGGACCGGCCCGCGCGCTGGATGAATGATTATGCTTGTCTTTTCTGATGACCTGCGCAACTGATCATAGTGTAACGTCCCTTCTCAGATTTGGATCGCAATGGCCGCCGCTTTAAATAATCCCAAGGGCATTCTTTTGATGGGCATTGCGATGGCCTTTTTTGGGGCCGCTGATACTGTGGCCAAGTTTTTCTCGGATCTGTATCCCACGTTACAAGTTGTGGGAATGCGCCAAATGGGGCTTGTGACGGGGGTTATTGTCTACGCACTCGTGACACGCAAGCTGTCATTGCGGACGGATCAGGTTGGCCTTCAACTGCTGCGAGGCGTTTTTGCGACCTCGTCTGCATTTTTGTTTGTGCTTGGCTTAAGCTTTATTCCCTTGGCCGATGCAACCGCGATTGCGTTTGTCGCGCCCTTGTTTGTGACCGTCATGGGGTATTTCATATTGGGCGAACCTGTCGGATTGCGCCGATGGACGGCGGTGGTTATCGGTTTCATGGGAACCTTGATCATTATTCGGCCCGGGTTTTCCAGTTTCGAATTCGGGCATGTGTTCATTGTCTGCGCCGCATCATTATTCGCGGCGCGGCAGATTATTTCACGCTTCTTGTCGTCAACGGATAACACGATGACAACTGTCGCCTATACAGCGATCACAAGCGCGGGGATCTTGTTGGCGATCATGCCGTTTGTATGGCAGCCCATCCAATCATTGGAGCATTTGGGTTTGTTTATCCTGTTTGCCATGACGGCGGGGGCGGGTGAAATCTTGGTCATCAAAGCGCTTGAAATTGCGCATGCTGTTGTGGTGGCGCCCTTGCAATATACCATTCTAATTTGGGTCACGATGTACGGGTTTCTATTTTTGGGGGTTTTCCCTGATGGGCTGACGTTCTTGGGGGCCTTTGTGATTATGGCATCGGGCGGCTATACTCTGCTGCGCGAACATCAGGTGAAAAAGGCCGCGCAGCGCCGCAGTTAATCCAAAACTTTAGTATTTGTTCATTGTTCCGCGCCCCTTGGTTTCGCTAGTTTGGTGAAAGCCAACACAGTAGGAGCAATGCGATGCCCAATATCCAAAACATGGCCAACGCCATTCGGTTTTTGGCCATCGATGCGATCCTGAATGCGGGCGAAGGCCATCAGGGCGTTCCCCTTGGTATGGCGGAAATCGCCGCGACACTTTATGCCAATCACCTAAAGGCGGATCCAAAAGCCCCGAAATGGCATGATCGCGACCGCGTTGTTCTATCGAATGGACATGGATCAATGCTGTTGTATTCCCTGCTGCATCTGTCGGGATATCTCCATATGGATCTGAATGCGATGCAGGCCTTCCGCAAATTGGGGTCGGTGACCGCAGGTCATCCAGAAATTGAACAACATGCAGGCATCGAAATCACCACGGGTCTTTTGGGCCAAGGCATTGCCTGCGCCATCGGTATGGCGGTGGCCGAAGAACGCCTTGCGGCACAGTTCGGATCGGATTTGGTGGATCACCGCACATGGGCCTTTGTCGGGGACGGTTGTTTGCAAGAAGGCATCGGACAAGAGGCGATATCCCTTGCGGGGCATTTGAAATTGGGCAAGCTGACGTTTTTGTGGGATGACAATCGCATCACCGATGATGGCGACACAGCCCTATCGATAAGCGAAGATATCCCAGCCCGTTTCCTTGCTGCAGGGTGGCATGTGCAATCCATCGACGGACATGACATTGCTGCGATTGATCTCGCGATTGCCGCAGCCAAAGCGGATGACCGCCCATCACTGATTGCGTGTCGCACACTTATTGCGCGGGGTATCCCGCGGCTCGAGGGGCAGCGCGGCGGGCATAGCGCGCCGCTAACGCACCAAGATCGCAGTGACGCAGCGCAAGCGTTGGGATGGCCCTATTCCGCGTTTGAAATTCCAACCGAAATCTATTCAGATTGGACCACTGCGATGGCGCGTGGGGTAAACGCGCATACTGCATGGAAACTCCGTCACGCCCGCGGCGCGCAGCGGGATGAATATGATCGGTGGATGTCGGGCGCGTTTCCGGACAATTGGGAAGAGATACAACATAAGATCCTATCTGAAATGGCCGCGAACCATGATCCCCATCCAACTATTTTGGCGTCTGGTGATG